>CBDUWI010000114.1:0-4825 GCA_965370885.1 uncultured bacterium
ATCTTACAGAAGCAGAAGTGTTTAAGATTTTGGAGTTTGCAAGAGAGTTTGAATTGATTGCTTTCAATGAAGGTATTAAATTAGGTAAGGATAAAACCAAAAAGGGATATGAAAGTATTATACAAAGATTAGAAAATAACATAATGTTAGCTCGGGAAGAAAATATCCGACTAGCAACCACATTAGAAAAATTTATAGTTTCGGAGGAATAAGATTATGGCAACAGCAGTATTAATAGATCTGTCTAACTATGATTCAATGTTAGTACAGTCAGATGTATCAAGGGACACAGGTGATTCAACCGGTAATATATTCTTTGATACAACAAGTGGAAAAATTGAGTTTATGACTAAACAAGAAGTAGCACAAGTAGATTTAGGTAGTGGATTAGAAGATAATCCATTAGATGAAACGCTTGGTATTAAGTTTGAAGCAATTTATGCTTTTGAAAATCAAGAGAGATCATCAGATGAAGAGCTTCGTAAATACAATAGATGGACATCAGGTACATTTAAGTTTGGTGGGGCTTATAATTTTATTAATTCTCGTAAACCATCAATCGCAGCTGATAGATCTATTATTCGTGGTTCAGGTTGGAATGAATACGCAAGTGATGGCGGAACTGATAGAATTTATTTTGGTAATAAAGGTTTGTCAAATATTGAATCTGGTTCTCAACCTTATTATCAACTTGTATCTGCAGGTGAACCTTCTGATTATGCTAAAGCGGGTCAGATTGATGAAGCAGTTCAGGTGTTAGGTAAGTCTGATAATGTCCCGCCAGATGGTTCAGCAGGAGATTTTGATACTAGAACATATGAAGCAGTAAGTATTAGAACATTTGGACAAACCTATGACAGAAAAGAAACAACTACTGATTTAGGTATTGCTGAATTGGGTGGATATTCAACAGGTTTTGCTGTTAATGAAGGACCTCATTTAACTACTGGTGATTATGCATTGGCAGATGTTTATGGTGGAGCTCAAATTGCACCTTGGACTAGTATGGGACTTGAAGAATTAGCTGTTGCTGTTAATAGAGATGAATTTGTTGAAGCAGCAGGTGATTTTACATGGGTTCTTAATAACGATGAACCTGGTGATTTAGATGAATGTGTAGCTTTTCTTGACGCACTAGCCCAGACTGATAATGATATTAATGATTCAACTGCAGAAATAACATATGGTATGAGAGTGGAAACTTGGTATACTTATAATGCAGCTGGTAAGGTTGTAACTAGATCAGGTGCCGATGCTTTAGGTTTATATATTTATAATGTTCCAACAGCAGATAAACAAAGTATTGTTTTCACTGATGATGCTGGCAATACAAAAACATATTCGTTCTCTGTATCTGTTGAAGCAGAAGTGGGTTCAACAGCGAAAGGAGATGTTAATGCTTGGTATCATTCATTCTTTGCAGCTCTTTATAATACATCAGGAGCTATTACAGTTCAGAATTCATCAGCTGCGGAAGTTAAAGGTAATGCATCAAGTGCAGATGGAGATAACAAAATTATCTTTGAATTTGATTATACTGGCGATACTGTTGGTGGTAATGCTAATACAGATAAAAACTGCGTATTTCTGTGTGAAGGTGATGGTGGTGCTACACAAGCAAAAACACTATATACAATTACAGAAAGCACAACTGTAGCATTTACTTGTTCTCCAGCTGTTGAAAATAATGCATAAGAAGGATAAATAATCTATGAGTGTTTTAACTCCAGTTGTTGACGCATGGGATGGGACAGCCAGATTAATATTCTTAAAGCAAGGTGTTTCTGACTACTATCCCATCGAAGATTTATACCATGAGTATCGTAATGAGAGACGTACTAATGAAGACCTTAGGAAATATGAACCATTTCTTCGAGCAGAGGGAAATATTCCTAAAGGTGCTGGTGCGTTCACTCCACGATATGTGGTACTTCTCGATGGTACAAAGATTGTCCCCTATGATGAAGTCCTCCGAATAAATCAATTGGGTGATATGATTACAGATGATCCAGATGTTGACCCGTCATTATATGATGTGTCAACATTAACTGTTCCAAAAGTCATATTTATTAAACCTTCAGAAGCAGAAACAATCCAATTAAATAGTGAATCAATTGTATATTCTTCATTTCAAGGTGGTGTATGGTTAGATCCTGATAGTATATATGATGATGAAGGAAGTGCTACACAACCAAATGGTAATACTGAAAGACCAGTTAATAATTTACCACTTGCTGTTCAAATTGCAAATACAAGAGGGTTTGATAAACTATTTATTAATAAAAGTATGACATTAGATAACGGGATTGATATTACTAATTTTACAATAATTGGTAAATCACCAACTCATACTTATATTAATATTGATCCTTCTATTATCTGTAATAATTTAAATATTCAAAGTTGTAATATAACAGGAACATTAGATGGAGGAACAGAAATTAATCACTGTTCAATAGGTGATTTAACTTATGTTAATGGGCATATTCACTATTCAGGTTTATATGGAACTATTATTTTAAATGGAAATAAAAGTGCTATAATTAATGATTGTTATACTATTGATCAGGATAATGTACCTGTAATTGATATGGGTGGTTCAGGTCAAGATTTGGTTATGCTTAATTATTCTGGTTTGGTGTCAGTTAAAAATATGGATTCTACTAGCGAAGAAATAGCAGTAGGTATTGATGCGGGGGTAGTTACATTAGAAAACACTATTACTGCTGGTACAATTATTGTTTCTGGTGTTGGTCAATTAGTAGATAATTCAACTGGATCCGCTACTGTAGATTCAGATGGATTAATATCAAAAGAAACTATTTCTGCAGCTGTATATGATGAAATTGGTAGTGAAATTCAATATGCTTCTTTTAATAATGCTGTTCATATAGATGTTGTTAATGGGGTATCAGGAACAACATATAATATAGGAACTTCTGAAAATCCAGTTAATAATATTCCAGATGCTGTTAATATAGCAAACGGAAAAGGTTTTGAAAAAATATGTGTACATGGTAATCTTGCTTTAGGCGCCGGTGATATTGTAGATGGTTTTGAAATAAATGGTCAATCAACAATCAAGAGTAATATCATTATTGATTCAACAGCTTCAGTTGTTGATTGTATTTTCTTTAATGCAACTATTTCTGGTACTCTTGATGGTAATGCTGAGTTAGAAAGGTGTGTTATTGGAAATCTTGATTATATAGAAGGTAAAATTTATTTATGTACTTTAACAGGAGTAATTACGTTATGTGGTACTAGTAATACTAGAATTTATAACTGTTTTGATGGCTGTCCTGGAAGTGGAGAAAATCCAATAATTGATATGGGCGGTTCTGGTAAAGGTTTAAATCTTCGTGGTTATAGTGGTGGAATTGAATTAAGAAATAAAACGGGGCCTGAGGAAGTATCTATGGATATTATTACTGGTCATGTTCTTTTACAAGATACAGTTATAAATGGAATTATTACTATAAGAGGACTTGGGTCGGTGGTAGATAATTCTACTGGTTCAACAGTTGTTAATGACTACTCTGTAGATAGAGTGGTTTTAGAAGGTAAATTAAATGATATTGATAAGAAAACTAAATTAATTCCGGGATTATTATAAATGGCTATTATAACTAGAGGAATAAGCGGCGGAAGTGGAAACGGCACTTCTGGAACTAGTGGAACATCTGGTTCTTCTGGTAGTAGCGGTTCATCAGGAACAGGTGGAGCATTTATAAGTGATGAAAAATTAGCTCTTGAACTTGAAATGGCTTTTAAATCATCTTCCCCAACAATACAAAAACAATTAGGATATGATACAACAACGGGTAATTTAACCCTTATAACAATATATGCATATGACACTACAACAGCTAGTGTAACTATAGTTTTATTTACAAAAGTTCTTGAGTATAATAGTGAAGGTACTTTAATAAAGATAACTATTACTAGAATTTTTGATAGTGCAACTCTAGTTAAAGATCTTACATATGATGGCAATGAGAATCTTACTATTATTACAAGTGTACATAACCCACCATAAAGGAGAAAAATAATTTGCAAATTTTAGCATTTTTTACTGATAGTGGTGTTCCAAAAACTGGATTAACCCCTACTGTTAGAATTAGAGATATATCTGATAATACTTTAGTTGTAACAGATTCGACTTCGTCAGAGGTAGGTGATGGTTGGTATAAATATGATTTTACGGCATATGATTCAGCCAAAGAATATGCTATAAGATTCGATGGTGGTGCTGCCTTAGCAGATAGTGATAGATATACATCTGGAACAAATGATAATTTTGTGGATGATATTACTGATGGAGTGTGGAGTGAAGATTTATCTACATATGATACTGGTGCGGGTAAGATGCAACAACTACAAGTATTTGATGGTTATGTAAGAATAGATACTACAAATGGTGAAGCAGGTACAGTATTCCCAATTGGTACATATAGAAAACCATCAAATAATCTTACAGATGCTTTAACAATATGCGCAAATAATAATATACGTAGATTAAGACTTCGTACTGATTTAACAATTGAAGCAGGGCATGATATAAGTAATATATCTCTTGAGACTCGTGGTATTATGGGAACAACAGTAACATTTGAAGTGGGTTGTTCTGCTTTTGGTGCTACTTTTAGATATTTAAATTTAGAAGGAGAATTAAAGGTCAGTGATGAAGTACTAATAGAAAATTGTTCTATATTTAATCTTACAAACTTTACAGGCATTATGCAAGGAGTTTCATTTGCACAAGGTTCGGAATTATCTATTGGTTCATGGGCTGAAATTTATAATTGTCGTGCTGGTGGCGAAC
>CBDUWI010000115.1:0-4820 GCA_965370885.1 uncultured bacterium
TTAAAATCGATTTCTCCTTCGCTGATATGAACGTTCATTACTTTAACTTTAACGTTATCACCAACACGGAAAATTCTTCTTTTTCTTTCGCCAACTAAAATCATTAAACTTTCATCATAAACATAATAATCATCTCTTAATTCGGAAATATGAACAAGTCCTTCAACTGTATTAGGTAATGTTACATATAATCCAAAACCAGTGACACTATTAATTATACCATCAAATACTTTATTGATATACTTACTGATATATTCCGCTTTCTTCATATCGACAACTTCTCTTTCAAGTAGTACTGCTCTTCTTTCAGTCTCACTTGCTTGTTTTGCGATTTGTGGCATATTTTCTTCATAATAATCAATCACATCAGTTGTTTGATTATTATTAAATAAATACTCTCTTAATAAACGATGAACTATTAGATCAGGATATCTTCTTATCGGTGAAGTGAAATGAGTATAATACTCAAAAGCAAGTCCGTAATGTCCTAAATTGTGTTCACTATATATTGCTTTTTGCATACTTCTTAACATCAATAAGTTAATCCCTTTTTCAGCAGGAGTACCTTTAATCGCATCTAGTAGTTTTTGTAGTTCAAAGTTACTTATCTCTTTTTTACCTTTTACTTGATAACCAAGAGCGTTACTCATTTTTAATAAACGATTTAATTTCTCTTCGGTTGGTTTATCATGCACTCGGTAAATGAATGGTAAATTTAACCAGTTAACATGTTCAGCGACTACTTGATTTGCTTTCAACATAAATTCTTCGATAATGTTTTCACTAATTCCTCTATCTTTTATAATGATATCTACTGCTTTACCTTTTTCATCTAATTCAATATACGCTTCATCAGTTTCAAAGTTTATACTTCCAAAAGAATCTCTTTTCTTTTTCAGGATTTTTGCTAGTTCTCTCATATCATTAAACATTTCAATTAAATTACTATACTCATTAGTTAAATTACTATCACCAGCAAAAATCTTATTTATGCGTGAATAAGTCATTCTTTTATATGATTTTATAACACTAGGGTAAATTTCGTAGTTCACTATTTTACCATCTTTGTTTATTTCCATATCACAAGATATCGTTAAACGATCCTTATCAGGAACTAAAGAGCAAATATTATTACTTAAATTTACCGGTAACATCGGAACAACAGTTCCCGGCAAATAAACGCTTGTACCTCTTAAATAAGCTTCTCTATCTAATACACTGTTTTTTGTAACATAATGGCTTACATCAGCAATATGAACTCCTAGATGGTAATTCCCGTTAGCTAATACCTTAACAATTACAGCATCATCAAAATCTTTGGAGTCGTCACCGTCAATTGTGATTATCAATTCATTCCTTAAATCTTTTCTATCTTTAATATCATTATCAGTTACTTTAACAAATTTAGCAGCAGCGTTAATTACTTCTTCACTAAATTCAGGATCGATATTATATTTTAAGATTTTACTTAAAATATCCACTCCTTTATCACTTAAATTACCGATAACTTGACTAACACTACATTCTATTTTACCTCTAAATGCGTAATTAATAATTTTCGCTTTTACCTTATCGTTCTTTCTAGCGCCGTTATAATTTTCTTTACGGATAATAATTTGTTGTTTAATTGTTTTATCATCGCTAATAAGTTGTCCCATACCATCTTTATATTCTAATGTACCTATAATATGAGTATATCTTCTTTCAATAACTCTTCTAATTTCACCTTCTGGTCTAATACCACTTCTCTTATGTGACACGTAAACTAGTACTTTATCTAAATTCATTGCTCCCGCCATTAAATCTTTAGGAATAAAGACATCATCCCCTTGATTATCCGCTTGAGCTACAAATCCAAAACCTCTTTCTTTTAAATCAAGAAAACCAACAACAAAATCTGTGTATTTGATAAGGCTATACTCGCGAGAGTTGTTTTCAATGATTAATCCATCATCAGTCAATTCATTTATAGCCTTAATAAAATCCTTAAATTCAGCACTCGAACTAATTTTAAGTAATTCTTTAAAATCTTCTATAGTCAATTTCCTAGAATCAACGTTTTCTAATAATTTTAAGATACTTTCTTTCATAAATATAACCTCCTTTTCTGTTTTTCTGAAAAAAAAAGAACACGTTAAGTGTTCTTAAGATACCATAGCATAAATGCTAAGTAATACAAAAACCACACTGGTTCCAGCAGTTAAACGACTCATCAACAATTCAAAACCTCTTTGTTTTTGATTACTGAATAGTTCACTTTTTTCACCACTGAATGCATTACTAATGCTATCTTTTGAACTCTGCAACATCACTAAAGTGATTAAGAACAATGATACAATTAATAAAATAATGTCTTCAAATCTCATGTTTTTTCCTCCTATAAACTTAAACCAAGATATATTAGATAACAAACTAATATCGATATACTTGGGATAATGTATGTATAAATGCTTAATGATTTCTTTCTTAGTAAAGCTATCATTAATATTATAGAGTTTATCAGTCCTAAAATCAAGAGTAAAGAGATATTTTCTCTTAGGGCCGTATCAGTAACTAAAATACTGAATATATCCTCTTTATAATTAATGACATCAACAACACTAATAATCGTCAAATTAAAGACGTTTGATCCAACTATATTACCAAGAGCAGCTTCGTAATTATTAAGTTTCATTAAAGTAATAACCGCGGTTAATTCAGGTAAACTAGTAGCAATTCCTAAGAATATAGCACCAGCAAAACTCGTGCTTAAATTTAATTCTGTTGCTAAATTATTAGTTACGATAGTAACAAAATAACTTGATCCAATTACCACTAAACTCCACAAACCAAACATAATAGCAATTTTCTTATAAGATAAATCACTTACGCCGTCATCAATAGTACTATCTTCTTCCCTCATACTCTTAATGCTAAAGAAATAAATAACAATAATTAACAACGATATAGCATTAAATGTAACACCAATTGAAATTCCTATTGTGTCGTAATCTAACCAACCAAATTTATTTAATAAAAGTGGCAAAGCAAAAATTGCATACATAATAATAATTAATCCATTAGTTCTTCTCGCTGATTTAACTTTATTAAAAAATAGATGTTTTATAAAGAATAAATCCGCTACTGCTAAAATAACGATATTAAAAATATTACTACCAAGGACATTACCAAAAGCAAGTCCTGGTTTTCCAAGTATTACCGTTGAAGTAATACTTGTAATAAATTCAGGCATAGATGTAATTGTAGCAAGTAATAAACCACCAATTAAGGCGCCACTTATATTACTTTTTTTATCTAACTCATTAACAATAAATCCTAGTTTACTAGTCGCGTATATTACCACAAAAGCTAGCAAAAAGTATTGAGCAAACAAGATAAACATACAATCACTCCTTCTAAACTATTATATTATATATCAAGACATATAAAATTAATAGCATTATTTAAACTGTTTCTATTAATCTTCCATTTTCTTCATTATGTTCGTCGATACTATCCAATAATTGTTTCACTTTTTTATTTGTAATAAACCCAATAGTTGGATAAATCATTAGTAAAACGCAAAACAATCCTAAAACGGAAATGCCGTATAACTCCAGTATTGCCGAACCTACTAACAAAGACAAAGGCACCGCACCACCAGATATAGCTCCAATTGTTGAAAACACTCTTCCCCGATAATTAGGATCAATTACTTTAACCATTCCCGTATTTAGAGGCACATTTGTTAACATCATGAATGCTGCAAGAACTATCATTCCAATAATAAACATTATGTAAAAAGTTGTAAAACCAATATATCTACTAGAAGCTAAATACATCACAAAAGATACATATGCAAAAGACCCAGATAAGCTGATAAGCCCTATCCTCAATGTATTATTTATATTCATAATTTTCATACTTCCAACTACTAATCCCGCAATTAACATTGAAATACTAAAAGCCACACTTGCATAAGCATATTCAATTTCAGCGTTAACCCTAGCTAAATCATCATTAAATAAATATGGAATACCTATTGTAAATATTGGAGCAAATGCAAAGTTTAATACAAGACTATATCCTACTAAATTAAATAATCCTGTTCTTTTTTTTATGTATCTAAGTGAATCTTTAAAATCTGCAGTTTTTGATTTTTGTTTTTGTACGTCTAGTTCTTCTATCGTTTTTTCTATTCTAAATTCTGTTTTAATAAACATTTCACTAAAACCTGATAGGATAAAGGAAACAGCATTTAAAAGAATAACATATTCTACGCCAACAAAGTGATAAAGTGCAGCCCCACCTAGCACACCAATAATATTTTGGACACTTCCAACAATACTTTGGGCACCGTTAGCTACCAGTAATTTATCTTCACCAACAATTTCAGGTAAAGCACTAACTATTGCTGGACCAAAAAATGCAGCATTAATACTTGATAATATCCCGATAACATATAAACTAATTATAATATTATCTAAAGAGGGATTAGAAGCTATAAAAAGGCCTAAAAGAAGAAATAAGATTCCTCTTATGTAATCTGTCATGTAAATCACTCTAATACGATTCCATCGATCAACTAATACTCCAGCTAATGGACTTGCTAGTATTCTTGTTCCCATTACTACAAACATAAATAATCCCATTGATAATGCAGAACCTGTTAAATCCAAAATATAAAATGACATTGCGAATCCAAATAAAGCATTCCCAATTTCTGATACTAGGTTTCCTGCGAAAAATAATTTATAATTAGTGTTTCTAAATAATTCTTTCATTGTGTGCCTCTCTCTGAGCTAAAATAGATTAAAAGTATATTGTATTACTTATTTGCC
>CBDUWI010000116.1:0-4764 GCA_965370885.1 uncultured bacterium
GTTCCATCTTCTAATGTTATTGTTACGTTGTTTAAGTTATTTCCATCGGAATCTTTTACATTTCCAGATATGGTATATGTTGGTGCTTTAGAATAACCAGTAAAAGTACCTCCATAACTTCCAGATATTAATTTCCAGGTGCCTGAATCATTAAATACAGTTGGTGCCGATATTTTTCCAACATCTCCTAGTCCAGTTACAATACTGGTATCTTCTACCCATGCAGAACCAGCCCAATAATAACCACGGAAAGTACCATAATCATTTCCTGATATTAATTTCCAGGTACCGGAATCATTGAAAATTGTAGGGGCTGATCTAGAACCAACACCTCCAAGTCCAGCGACTATACTTGAATCGGATACCCATGTAGAACCATTCCAATAAAAACCAAAGAAAAGACCATCCAAGTCGCCTGATATTAATTTCCAGGTACCGGAATCATCAAATACAGCTGGTGCCGACCATGCCGGCCAGCTTCCAACAGCTCCAAGTCCAGCTACTATACTTGAATCAGATGTCCAAGCTGAGCCATTCCAGTAATAACCGACAAAAGTACCTCTGTTATTTCCTGATATTAATTTCCAGGTACCGGAATCATCAAATACTGTTGGTATTGACCTGAATCCAATATCTCCAAGTCCATCTACTATACTTGAATCGGATACCCATGCAGAACCAGCCCAATAATAACCACGGAAAGTACCATAAAATTCTCCTGATATTAATTTCCAGGTACCCGAGTCATTAAATACTACTGGTGCTGAATCAAGTCCAACATCTCCAAGTCCAGCGACTATACTTGAATCAGATGTCCAATCAGCCATTTTTAATCACCTTTTAACTTAATATTTAATACTCACATCAAAGTCACTTGTTGTACTACCAACATTATTAATAAACTTCATATGTAACTTCTATATACTATCTCTGTTAGTATATATTTTTATTATCAATATATAGTTATTACGCAGGATTAACAAATGCCTTAAATGATACAGCAAACTCACTGGCGGTCCCTCCAGCATTATTAACTAACCTTATATGTAATTCTGCATTACTATCTCTATCAAAATAAAGAGTGATTGGATCAATTATATCACTATCTTCACTTACATTATAATCTCGAGACCATGTACGTAAGTATAAATCAGCACGTGCTGCAGGATTGTATGTCCTTCTTTCCCATATTTCTAGAGTATAGTTAGAAGCACCTACTGCTAACTGTGTTATAGTTGCTTGTGTCAGTTTAGCGATATTTGCAAAACCTGTAATATCGAACGATATTGTTGAATTAGCACCACCTGCTTGAAGAATGTCTCCTGGATATGTACCACCACCATACGTTGCGACTACTGTTAATGCATCTGGTTCAACAGGCCTATTAAGTGTTGAATATGTATTACCTAAAGAAGAATAGTGCTCTGTTAGTATATATTTAGTACCTGCTACAGGACTTCTTACTCTTGCTTCATAAACATCATAAAATGAAGTAACACCACCTTCAAATACTGCATGCTCTATTGATGAGAAGTCCTCACCATTGCCTGACGTCCTTATATACATATTTCCGGGCCCTAGATTTATAAGATATAATACTGGGGCGGTTCTTGTCATTTCTTCATATACACTATGTTGTGTATATCTCGAGTCTTCTGCTGGTATTACCGTTGTTACAGCAGTTTCTATTGTTTGAATCCCTGTATCATATTTTCTAGCGAGAAGATCGCGTCTTGATGCTTGTACTAACATACTTAGAAGTTCTATACTACTTCCCTGCATGTTTACCATAGATGACATAAGTTCATTCATAGATAATATAGATTCGTTTATATTAATTAATCCTTCTTCTATATCAAGAGGTTTTCTAAACGGTGTCTTACACCCTTCTGGCATTATTATCACCTTCATTACGGTCTTTATTCACTATTTTTATCGTCATTAGAGCACTTTATAGAGAAAGCTGCAGATGATTCAAGTACATTTATTATACCATTTCTGCCTATATCTTTTACTAATAATTTTACAGAATAATTACCTTCATTAGATATAATCGAATCTGGTGCATAGAAATATACATCGTATATATCCCACCATCTGTATCCTGCACCAATGGGAGATGGAATTAGGTAATATGACGGTATAAAATCGCTCTTTGTATTAGTACTTTCCCATGAAGCAACTATTGATACAGTATTAATAATATTGAAAAATTTAAGAGCTATTACAGGAACATCTCTTGCTGAGTATATATTATTTTCTTTCTGACCACTTACCATTAGTTCTCCTGTATCCATTCTTACGATATTACTTCCTACAGACATAAGAGTATTTTCAAAGTGTCTCATATTTCTTTTGTTGTTATAAAACAGGCTAAACGTCCCTGTAATATTACCTATACCTTTACCATTTCCTAATTCAACATTTATAGGTTCAGAATGTAGTTCATTAATATCTATATCATTACTAAAGAATTTTTCCATATCGCTCTTCGTGTTCATTTGCTTTCTAATTATGTTTGGAGATGGCATTTGTTACACCTCTATTTATATAAATATTTATCTGAATACTTACCACGGCGTTCTATTAGTTTGATTGCACTGAGTGCACCACCAACTAACATCATAAATTTAAATATATCAATTAGAGTCTCGGTTGTACCTTTTTTTGGTACAGGTATTAGATCTACGCTTACTTCGGTAATCTGATCTTGTAACACTGTTACATTTCCAACCATAGTGACGTAGCCTTCCATTTTTAGCTCATATATATATTCTCCTATAGGAATATCTATTACCTCACATGGTGTATTTACATTCTGAGATAGACCACCTATATATATAGAAGCTCCTTCTGGACTAGAATTAAACAGTATAGAACCTGTCTCATATAGTATCATATTAGATCACCTATTTATGTATTATCCTAACTCACGTTTATACATAATACATGTACATATCCCTTTTTCTTTCATACCTATTCTATGTTCTTTAAGAGATGTTATTTGTGCAGTTTGAGTCCTAATTGCATTTCTTACTTTTCTCTTTTGACTACCTGGAGATGTATATCTTAGTTCATTCTCTGTAAAATCGAGCCTCTTAGATAACCTTTCAATCCTGTTATTCAGTTCTTCACATACACCTTCACAACATGTATCTCCTTTTGGTACTACTGGTATTGGTCCTCTCGGTATCTTTCTTCTCATACCTGATAGTAGATCATCATGAGTTTCTACTTTTTTTACACTTTCCGGAGGTACAAACGTTAATTTTGACATATTATAACACAACCTATTATCTAATATTACGAGTATATCATACTGTTCTTGTTACCTATAATTTTCCTGTGAAGTTTGTTCCATAACATAGGTAGAGCTATATACTTTATCTTCTTATATTTTCTTATATAACTATCTTCTAATATTTCTGCTTTTTTATTTGCTTCTTCTACAGTCGCACCTAGTAAAAGTTCTTTAAATATTACAAGCGTAATTTCTCCAAACATTTTCTGACTTCCTATTGAATCTACAGGAAACATAAGAAGATCATCAAACCCTATATATGTATCTGCACCATCTTCGACTGTATGTATACCTAATTGAGATGCAGAATGACATGCTACAGATAATGTTATCGTATCCTTTAGTAAATGAGTATTTGTATCTTTTGTACATATTGGATAACAGATTACTGGTTTTTCTGTATCAGCTGCTTTATCTGTCAAGCTACAACTATTACAACTACTGTTATGTTTTAACGGTATTATTGGCACCATAGCGTTACAAAATATGTCAAAACTAGATGGATCTTTTTCTACCATACTTACTAATTCTTCTATACTGATATTCTTATTTATTATACATTCATCTCTGCCCTGTAAGCTCGTTGGACATCCATGACCAAAATGAGTATATAATCTTGGATTGTACTTTTCAATCATTTCGGATACATGTTCATATGTTGTTTGTTCGTTTCTTATATCTATAACATTATATCCAAGACGTCTTCCTATTGATACAGCCTTCTCACCCCACATGTATGTGTACATAGATGCATCATTGGCTTTCGAAGGTCTTGTTATTAATACAGTTTTGGGATCTCTCATGTTATATCAGTCCTAAGAAACGAAATATTTTCTAAATATAGCGAAACTTTCATGTACTTCATCTGGTGGTACATCTGTTGAATATTTACCGTTAGAACTACCGTTAGTAGTATCATCAAGTTCTCCCATAATATCTTTTCTAAACAGATCATATACACCAGTATATTCTTCAGGATTATCTATTATGTCCTGTATGACTTCGTCTGCATTATCTTTTTTTATGAATCCTGCAGACATTAGAAATCCAATAAATTCTTCCATAACACCTTCTTCTTCGTACCATGGTACATTATTACCCATGTCTATCACCTATTTAATGTTTTACTAACGTAAATATATTATCTATTCCTGATTACAATAATCTTCTAATAGAGCTGCAATGCATTCTTTAAATACAGAAATTTGATTATCGAGATCATTTGTTATTGCTCTAATATCTTCATACACAGGTTCTTCTATAAGACCTTTACTTATCTCGTTCATAAAGTTTTGTACAGTATTTTCTAAGTCTTTATATAATTCTGTATATAACGATATAAATTTAGAGTATTCCTTGTTCTGTAAAAGAGGTTCTAGTTGGGTTAACGATTCTGTTATCATATCGTCGATCTTACTTATCTGTTATGTAGTTCCTATTATAACCATACATATTAACTACTT
>CBDUWI010000117.1:0-4737 GCA_965370885.1 uncultured bacterium
TATTCGTATTACTCTTGTTTTTTGATTTTCTTGATTAGAAAATAATTCTAAGATTTCATCTTCATTAAATTTAGTCGATTTAATGAATAATGAAGTGTTTCCTTTTTGAAGTTCAAAATAAACTAGTTCTGATATATCTTGAATAACTGGTCCGCCTAAGCCAAAGTGTGTAAATATTAAATCACCTTTATGGTTGCTTTTTAAATTGTTAATTTTCACATCACAGTTTGCTATTGAAATCCCTTGTAAATATTCTTTATTGTTTTTAACGAAATCACTATAGAGGTTTGTTTCAGCTGGATAAAAAGGGATAACTGTATGATTAAACTTTTTTGCCCAAGTTACTCCATCTCCTGTACTACCTGTTTTTGGATAACTTTTTGAACCAGTTGCGATGACGATATTTTTAGCTTTGTAGCTCTTTAAACTAGTTTTGAGAACGTAGTAATCTTCTTCTTTAGTAATGTCTTTAATTACAGTATTTAATATAACTTTCTTTTGATTAATATTTTTTGTTAATGCCGTTAATATATCACTACTTTTTGAACTTTTAGGGAAATATTGATAATTCTTTTCAAGTATTAAATCTACGCCTTTTTCTTCAAAGAATTTTCGTGCTTCTAGTGTGCCAAAAGATGTTAATGTGCTATATAAAAATCTTCTATTCTTTATTTTAAGTTTTTCAATAAATTTTTTTGGTTGATATTTATTTGTTACATTACATCTTGTCCCGCCAGTTATTAGTAGTTTTCTCCCAAGTGTTTTATTTTTATCAAATAATAAATAGTTTATTTGGTCTTGCTGTAGTATATTTGCTGCCATTAATCCTGCAGGTCCACCACCGATAATAATACAATCAATCATACATATTCTCGAATCCAACATTTCTACCTAAAGTATCGATAATAACCTTTTTCCCTTTAGTGAAAGTTAATGTTACTAAACTGTTTATACTTTCATACACATCTAAATTCATTACCCCATTTTCGGAAGGACCGACTAATTTTACGGGCTCAATTTGTTTTGCGACTAAGATTAATTTATATCTTCTCTTTTTTATAACTATTTCAAGATGAGATTTTGTTCTATTAATAATTTTAAGTTTAGAGAAATTATATGAGGCAAAACGATATTCTTTACCGTTATGTTTTAAAATAGCAAAAAACCCTCTCACATGTCCCCATAAAATAGGAATCATCCCATGAGCGAAAGTCAAAGCGGCGTCTTTGTTGAAGTGGTTACTTTGTATCCAAATCCATCTTTTAGGGAATTTATTTCCATAAGTTTTTTCAATATATGTTTTTCCGCTAATATAAGTTGTTTCATCATTTCTGATTATCTCACCATTAAAAAATCCATCAATTAAATTTACTTCTTGAAAACAATCAAGCGGGAATTTTACTAAGAAAGACATTGCACTTTTAGATTTAATATTTTCAGGATCGTCAATAATTATACTAACTTCTAAATCATCAGTCTTTAAATACATTGATTCCATTGATAAAAAATTATCTTTTATATATACACAATTTTTTAAGAATGAGAAATCGCTTGTTTCAAATCGATAATACTTACTTTTATTACTAGATCCATTTAATATTTGAATAAAAGAGTGGGGATCATTTTCATCTTTTGTAATTGCGAAAATAAAAGCTAAATTTACATTTTTAGCTTCATCAGTTATTCTTAGATACCATCCTTCGAAATAATTCTTATTTTTTAAATTTTGATATTTAAACGTATTCATAAGTGCACCTCAAAATTAGTATTATTAAATCTACTTACTGATTAATGCTTTCGCATAAACAACTCTAGTTTTAAATATTAAATCATGAATACTTCTCTTATCATTTCTTTTTAATAGCATTATAAACGAAATAGGAATATAAAACCCAGCTGTAATAAGCGCTAAAACTAGAATAAAGATTTCTCTTAAATAGATAGTTCTCATTTCAACTTTTTGATAATTTTCATCTAGAATTATTGTCCCTGAATTTACTTTACCTAAAGAAATACCTCTTTTTATATAAGAAGGGAAAATATTCATTAGATACCAAACTAAAAGAACAATTGCATATTTATATATAGGACTAAAGTCCATAAATATTACAATTAAAACTGATAAAAAAACTACACCGTAGTCAATACTAAATGCATGAATTCTTTCATTAAATTGGACTGGTAAATGATTATATTCTTTCATCGTCTTCACCCTTTCTTAATTATAGCAAATAACATCTTAAAATTAAAGATGTTAGTAAATTTGATTACTAACACCTTTTCATTATTCTATTAATGGCTTTTTTTGGTACTGTAGTCGATATAAACTGTAGTAATGGCTTTTATTTTTAAGTAACTCTTGGTGTGTGCCTTGTTCAATAATTTTACCTTTACTTAATACAATTATTTTATCAACATGTTGAATAGTTGATAATCTATGAGCAACGATTAACATTGTCCCAATACTCATCATTTTCTTAAGTGAGTCTTGAATTAATTGTTCAGTTTCAGTATCGATATTGCTTGTAGCTTCATCCAAAATCATAATTTTTGGCTCATAGACTATCGTTCTTGCAAATGACAATAATTGTCTTTGTCCAGTGCTAAAATTGTTTCCTCTTTCTCTTACTTTTTCTTGGTACTTTTGCTCTAACTTATTAATGAAATGATTAGCATTTACGTATTCGCATGCTTGAATCATTCTTTCATCGCTGATTTCTTTATTTCTTAGTTTTATATTTGATTCGATAGTACCACTAAACATAAAAACATCTTGAAGCATTTGACCTATATGGCTTCGCAAATTGCTTTTTTTGAAGTCTTTAATATCGATGCCATCTATTAATATTTGCCCTTTTTGAATGTCGAAATTTCTAGTAATCAAGGCTAATATTGTTGTTTTTCCTGCTCCAGTTGCTCCAACAAAAGCAACAGATTCTCTGGCATTAACTTTGAATGATACATCTTTTAAAATCCATTCGTCTTTAAGATATGCAAACCAAACATTTTTAAATTCAATTTCACCTTTTACATTTTCTAGTTCAATAGCATCTTCTTTGTCTTCGATACTAGATTTGCTATCTAATATACTAAATATTCTTTCACTTGAAGCAAATGCTGATTGCAAAATATTAAATTGCTCTGCAAGTTGTTGAATCGGTTCAAAAAATCTCCCAACATAATTTTGGAAAGTAATTAATAGCCCTATTGTAATAGCGCCTTCTAATACACTCGTTCCTCCAAAGTATAAAACGATCATTGTCGCAATCATATATAATAAATACATCGTTGGACGGTAAATCCCAAATATAAGGATTTGTTTGAAATATGACTTTTTTAATTTAGTATTTTTTTCATCAAATTCGACAAATTTAGCTTCTTCTTGATTAAATATTTGAATGATTTTCATTCCTGATAAATGTTCTGCTAGAAATGCATTTACTCTTGATAAATTTCTTCTAACTTGGCGATAGGCTCTTCTTGAAAACATTCTAAATATAAATGAAAATATTATAATAAATGGAACAACAATTAATATTACCAATGTTAATTTAACATCTAATAATAACATGGCAATAATTATCCCTATTACCATTAATAAGTTTTGAAATACATTAACAATTACACTAGTATACATTTCATTTAGTGTATTTGTATCATTTACAACTCTAGTAACTAAAGCTCCTGTGGGAGTACTATTTAAGTAATTAATATCATGATATTCTAAATGCGTAAATACTTCTTCTCTAATATTATAAATAATACTTTGTCCAGTTGTTTGTAAAATAATTGTTTGAATGTAGTTAAGAATACTGCTTAAAAGAATTGATACTCCAAAAATACTTAAAATTAAAAATAGATTATTCATATTTATATTTGGAGCATTAATTACGTCTATACTCGTTCCAATCAAATACGGTCCTAAAAGCGCTAAAAATACACTTATGATCATGAGTAATATTGTTATAGCAAAAGGAATAACATAAGGTATAGCGTATTTTAATAATCGTTTAGTGATTTCCCCATCTTTCATTGTGAAAAGTCTTTTATCTAAATTATCATCATTCATTTATAGCACCTCTATTTCCTCTTCGAGTTTTTGTCTTTCGACCATGTCTTTATAGAAGGCGCATCTTATAATAAGTTCATCATGAGTTCCTACATCAATAACTTTTCCTTCATCAACTATAATAATTTTATCCGCATCTTTTATTGTACTAATACGATGAGCAATAATTAGAGTAGTCTTCCCTTTTCTAACTGATCCTAAATTACTTAAAATTGTTTCCTCTGTCTTTGTATCCACTGCCGAAATACTATCATCAAGGATTAAAATAGAAGGGTTTTTAATTAAAGCACGAGCAATACTAAGTCTTTGTCTTTGTCCACCGCTTAAAGTAACTCCTCTTTCACCTATAACTGTCTCATAACCTTCAGAAAAATCAATAATGTTATCGTGAACATCACTTAATCTTGCTGCTTCTTGAATTTCAGTGAAATGATTAACACTTTTCTTTAAACCCAGAGAAATGTTATTTGAAATCGAATCTGAAAATAAGAAACCATCTTGTGGCACATAGCCAATATTTTCTCTTACTTTTTTAAGAGGTAATCTCATGATGTCGATTCCATCAATAAAGATTTTATTTTCTTCAACATTATATATTCTTAAAAGTAAATCAACAATACTAGTTTTCCCACTTCCTGTTCTTCCCAATACTCCAACAGTTTCACCAA
>CBDUWI010000118.1:0-4714 GCA_965370885.1 uncultured bacterium
TCAAAAATACAATAACCATAACCTTGTTTAGTATCGGTTATTTCGTTTTTCAATTTAGTTTCTACTTTTTGTGGAAACTCATAAAGTTTTACAGTTTTTTCAACCTTGTCTTCATTTTCAGCATCTCGTGGGTCACTAGTAATATAAAAATTACTAACAAACTTATCTTTTCTTTTATAATTGTAAGCAATTTTTTTATCTGCTGCAGTACCCTGATATAACTTTGATGTTGCTGAACAAAAAGGACAATAGTTATCAAAACTATAAGTTTTTGGACAAATTGAAAATGCCCATTTCTCACCACATAAAAACATATGATAAGAATATTTCTTGTAAAAATTACCTTTTTTGTCTGGTATAAGCCTTCCTTCATATACCTTTGGTTTGTCAACCGTTCCCTTTTCAGGTGTCTTCCATACTAAATCACTTCGTCTAATCCCACCAGTTTGTGGTGCATCTACTTCTTCCTTCTTTTGCTTCTGAAAATCTTGAAACAACGATTTATCTATCCATTTTGAAATAACTCCTCCCACTACGCTAACATTAGTTGTGTATTTCTTTATTGATTTGTTGTTGCGTAGATAATTTTATTTTATTTTTCCACAACTTAATTAATAATATAACACATCCAAAATAAAATGTAAACGTAAAAAAAGTAACAAAATATAAAATAATGTCACTTTTTTTAAAATTAATTATTAACAAATAAAAGCATAACTCGTCTATTTTGATGATTTGTCATTTTTGGAAGTAGTAATGTTTTACCAAATCCTTCAACTGATATAATCCTATCAGCAGAAACACCTAAGCCAATAAGATAATTTTTTACAGAACTAGCACGATTTTCTGATAATACTTGATTATAAATGTTCCCACCAAATTTATCAGTATGTCCTTTTAATAATAAATTTTTATTATGTGTTTTCATTTGAACTGCTATTTTTTCTAAAATTCCTTTTGCTGTTGCATCAATATTAAATTTATCAAAATCAAAAAGAACTATTCCATCAAGCACAACAATTTTAACTGCTAGTACTGCTGGAGTTTTAATAACTTCAACTATTTCTATTTTTGGTTTAATTTCTTCAACTACTTTTTTTTCATTTTTAGCTACAGTAGTACCAGCAATTATAACTGCCGCCACTAGAGCAACTGCTGGAACTTTCATGGCAAAATGTAAAGCAGAACTAGTAACACCCTTTATACCATCATACATATATTAACACCTCCTTATTTTTTTTTCCAATCCCCACCAAAAGACCATTGTAAAAACAATACAATAGCAGTATCTCTACCAATAGGGCTGTTACTTCTAGTATAGTCGTAAAATTCTCCACGAATACCTAAATCAAACCCACCCCAATCATTAATACCTAAATTTAACGGATTTTTTAACTTTACACCAACAAATAATGCTACTTTATTATCCCAGTAATCATAAGGTTCATCGCTTTGTACACCATATAAACCAACAAAAGTATTTAAAGTTGATTTATTAAATTTAACCCAATCAACTCCTTGTTCAATATATCCATTAAATTTAAGAACATCTCCATCATCACAACTACCTCCAGTTATTGATCCCCAAGATGAAAATGGATATCCTATTGGTCCTCCTTCTGCGCTTACGTTTCCAACAAACGAACTAAATAACAAACAAACTACAAATAACAAACTTAATACAATTTTCTTCATAACTTATTCCTCCTTTTTTTATTTTTGAATCATTTGATAAAATAATTATTTTATCAATATTATATTTTAATCTAATATTATTGGAGATAAATCACCGAAACTTGTTTGTTTCGGAAAATTAAAAAACATACTATATCCATGCTCATATATAGCAGAATGAAAAAGTACAGTTCTATTATCAAAATTTTCTTTTAACCAATTTGATACAGATATATAATCTTCTTCATCCCAAACTCTAACTCCTATCAGAGACACATTTAATCTTTTAGCTTCTTTTATAACTTTATATGCTTCGCCTGCTTTTGTACTTACTCTAATAAGTGATAGATTTAGATTATATCTTTTATTTAATTTTGTAAAATACCTATCTGGTGTATCACAGTATTGATCTGGATATGGTTTATCTGTAGTTTGTATTACGATATTCTCATTAGAGGAAAAACAAATACTTTGATCACCAATAACTGCACCTTGTTTATGTCGTCTAATTGGAGCGGTTCCAATAATAGTTTTAGCATTTGGAAAATCATCCTTATAACCCATTAATTCCGAAGCGAATCTATCACAAGGACCGTAACAATTTATTCCATTTTTAGCTAAATAAAGTGCTGCTTGTGCTTTAGATGGTAAATCCATACAAGCAATTACTAAATCTAATTTTGTAAGTTTATTTATTCTTATAGCATTACCAGCAACCATATTAAAACCATGTGTGTCAATAAATATTCCGTTATTGTTATTAAATAAAGCTGTTTTGTATTCTGTTTTGCTTGGACATATTTTAAAACTAAATTCACCTTGTCCATTATCTGCATAGTAAAAACCATCATTTTTTTTAATTGCGTAAGTAGGTAATAATCCAACAATTTTTACATTTGCATAATCCATTAAAATTCCAGATAATCGACCTTCCATATATGGAACTAATTGTTTCTTTTTAGGAAATTTAAATATATTAACTCGTTCATCATATGCAGAATTTTCCCAATGAATATCTCTTATAACTCTATCAACTTGTGTTCCAACTATTGATTCATAAGGAAATATAATTTTTGATTTACCAATAATTATTTCTTTTGCAAAAGAAATATTGGTTACAATAAACAATAGTGCTAATATAATAATTATCTTTTTCATTTTAATGTCCTTTATTCCATACTGTTAAAGGTTCTTTCTTAATCCATTCTTTCCAAAACGATCTCCAAAATATTACAAGATTTATTGGTCTAATAATAAAATATGATGGTATAGAAGTAATTACTTTCCAAAACTTACCTATTTTAATCCCCTTAAAAATTGTAAAAAGAAGAACTATTAATAAATCTATTAAAAAAGCTAATAATAATGTAAATAAAATATCTTTTGTCATTAAAAAAATTATTATTGGCATAATAAATGGTGAAATTAATCCTTCTATAAGGTACCAATAAATAAATAATCCAATTTTTTTATTTTTACGAAAATCTTTTCTATGTATAGAAATATTTTGAAAAAAACTTCTATACCATCTATCAATCTGTGATACAAATATTTTGAATGTTGGTGGGTCATATGGATAACAATAAGCATCTTGAACACAATAAACGTAATATCCATTTAATGCAAATTCCCATGTTAAATCCATATCTTCAGCCATACTTCTTGATTTAAAACCACCCATTTTTTCAACTAAATTCGTTCTAAAAACAGAAAAACAACCAGATGATACTAAAACAGCTCCCATATTATTTTGACCAGCTTTAAAAAGACTTATTCCAAATATATACTCAATAAATCTACCTCGTTCCCATATTGTTTTAATTTTTGCTGGAATAACGAAACCACATACAGACGCTGTAAGTGGATCATTAAAATATGGAATAGTTTTCTCTATTGCTTTAGAATCAAGAATTGTATCACCATCAATAGTAACAAATAAATCAGTATTAACATATCCTCTTTTAAGAACATATTGTTGACACATTGCTTTTGTTCCTTGATTTTTATCAGTTTTAACTACCATAACTCCCATACTAGAAGCAATTTTTCCTGTATTATCATTAGAACAGTCATCAACTACTATAATTTTATTTATTTTTATGGATTGATTTTGAATACTTTGAATAGTTTCTGCTATGGAAGATTCTTCATTATAGGCAGGAATTATTACACAAATTGTATAATTTTTAGATGGTTGAGTCGCAAATTTTGGTTTAAAACCTAACCACCATCTCCAATTAAATATTTTTAACACACCTTTATATAATAGGCAACTCAACCATCTTTATAAGACTTGTAGCTTTCCGTAACAATTTCACAATTGTATTGGCTTTTTCTATATTCTCCTTTTTTACAAATTTTTCACAACTTATTTTTATAATAACATATTAAAACCACAAAGTAAACTATTAAAATTTATTTCTTATTTTTAGCTAATATAGCAGTAATTATTTGTGCTGTTATAATATCTTGACCACTAAGAGACATTCTTGCTTCTATTGGATCAACACCACCCTTTATAACCTTCAACGCTTTCAATTTGTTCTTTTACGTATTCATATGTTAATTTTTTTCTACTCATATTTTAACTCCTTATTACACATTATATAACAAAAGTTAAAAAAAGTAAACATATTATATTAACTAATTTTTATGATCTAATACACTTGTTGTCCAGCCAGCAGCGAGTCGATGCCCACCGCCGCCTCTACTTTTAGCAATAACAGAAGAATCAACATCATTTTGACTTCTTATAGAATTTATTTTCATCATTTTACCATCAACTTCTTTATAAAAATAAACCCATGCCAAATTATATTCATATTCTTTTAGCATAATATGAGCCAAATCAGATATATTTTCCCAGTCGCTATAATTTATCTTCATACATTTTATACCATAAAATTTTGATTCGTACGCATTATTTTCTACGACATCTCTAAGTCTATAAATTTTTGCTTGTCTTAAAACTCTTCCTTTATTTAACTGATACTTAAAATCATTTGTCTCAAAAAGAAATTTCCATATAATACTTTCTGGT
>CBDUWI010000119.1:0-4713 GCA_965370885.1 uncultured bacterium
ATATCAGGTTCTTTGATTGATGTTTTGAGTATATCATTGGAAAGATCTTGAAACAATTTATTAGAATTAATATCCTTAATTATATCATCGTGTCCGTTTGTATAGAAGTAATACTCAATTGATCCACGAGAAATTGAACCCATTTTCTGCGTCATAGATTTTAACTGCTTAGCTATCCGTATTGCACCATCTTTTAAAACTGTTTCAAATTCTGCACTTCTATAAATTAGATAATTAGAATCAAACAAATTTGAATAGACATACCTTAATAATCTTGATTTACCGCTATTATTTTTCCCAATAAAAATATTCATTTTACTAACACCTTCAAATTCATAGTGTTTGTTGATATTGTTACTTACAATAAAATTATTGGATTGAATTTTAAAACCATTTTTGAATTTTAGGTACAGTTTCATTTATTTTCCCCTTTCTAATATCCTATTTTTTATATCCTTGGTTTTCTTTAAACTTAATAATTCTGTCTATATGAATGCAAAATAAATTGATAAGTAAATAATCATAATTATCCTAATACAATTTGTGATTCCAAAACAATTATATCACATTCATATTTTCAGGTCCATATCATTCAGGGAACAATGGATTACTTCAGTCCTAGTAGAGATCAAAATATAATAAAAGAGTCAGTAAATGACTTTTAAATTTGGAAAGTGTAAAATCATGATGGAGTCCTAAAATACATATAAAGATGTTCAAGATATTGTGTGAAGGGATTTACATTTATATTTAATAAAATTTATCCTTATTCAGGTATATGTCAGCTGACAATTGTAATAACATTTACTAGCTAACACTTGTAATTACATTCATTATGATAAGAGCAGCCAAAGGCAACTTGATAGAATGAAGGATTGTTACTATACGACAAACTCAATAAGCTGTCGTTCTAACAAGCCCATAAAAGCATCCTTATAACATAAGATCATAAAAACAAGCAAAAAGAAGAACAAAACAAAAAAGAGAAAAAACAAAAAAAGGAAGAGACGAGCGAAAGCTCGTCTCTTTTGTTTGGTCCAAGGCCGAAGGCCTGAGCCGACATTTTGTCTTAAGAGTCGCAAACTCGACAGAGTATGATCATGTATACTGATGCATCCATGATCATAAAGATATTTGCAACCTTCAAAGATAGTAAGTTCTTTCTTTTTATAATCAGTTATTTTAGTTAATTAATACATTGTTCGTTACCTATATCATTGTCTATGAATAAATTTTTTTTCTGTCTCGTTATCTATTACACTTATACCAGGCAACTAAAAAGAGATCCACAATTGGAATCTCTTTGTATATGGAAAGGACAGTACCTGAGTACTGTCAAATTTTAATGCCTATTTATTTAGCTTCCACCATTCTTTTGCTTCTTCATGAGTAATAAACTCTGGAATCTCATTAACGATGTTATTCAACGTTCTAACACCTTCGATTTTATCCATGAAGTCTATATCTTCAATTCTAGGATCAAATGAGTTTATTTCTAGTACATGTAAGAACGTTTCGTCTTGACTGAAGCGTTCAAATGTCATTTTATACTTGTATTTTGTAGAGTCATGATATAAACGTCTAATGTTTTTTACAGCTGTGAATAAATCTCCTTTACTGTTTGATTTCGCTAGTTGATTAATCGATTGTTTTCTTTCCTCTGTTAGCTTTTCCATTCTTGGCATAAAGTTATCAATTGCCAAGTAGTTCCAAAGAGCCATGAACGAATAGTAGTCTTTAATGTTCATGTCTTCTGGATCATCTTCAGGTATTTTTTGAGCAACAGCAGAAGCACCAACTTCGGCAGCACTTTTCCCTGGATTCATATTTCGATTTATCAGCGATGGATCTATATTGTTGTTATCTGTTTTATCTTTTTCAGCATGGTACTTAATTAATAGTACTTTCTGTTCTAAGCGTATAAGTACTTTATGTAAATAATGAACTAGCTTTCCAAGTTTAGATGCTTCTCTAATCTTAGAAAGTTGTTTAGTTTGCATTTCCGATAAGTGTTTTGAGTACTTGTTTATTGTTTCGATTCTAGCCAGATCACTTTTGTTAGATGTAGCTACGAAATGTAAGTGATCTTTCATATCCTCGATATATATTCTTTTGGCTTCCTTTTCGGTTCTCGATAGTTGTGAATCAGTTAGTCCCCAAATACGATAATCATATACTTGTCTTAAAGCATACAAACGTTCTGAGTCCTGGATATTATGAGCGGTGATAAATGCATCATATTCTTCTTCAGTATAGATTTTAATAAAATCAATAAAGGTCTTATTCAATCTAACTGAACGAGCTCCACCACGATATTTTTGACGAGTGAACTCCATGTTGAATAGTACTTTGATTTGATTGGCAACTATAAATGCATGAGACTTAGAGCAACCGATATTTTGAGCTAATAATTTGTCAGTAACAATTACACGATCAACAGGCTTACCTTTTCTATCAGACCAATAAGCGAACAGTGATACAATATAGTTTACTGCTCCACCGATATGTCTTCTATGTGAAAGTTTAAATGAGTTGACAGGGTTGATATTTTTGAACGAAGCAACTCTAACTCCAGCTGTTGATCCATTATCTAAATCATAACTTATGTATGCAGATGTAATTTTCTTCATGTTAGGTTACTCCTTTCTGTGTGATTTCTATTAGTTCCAGTAATGCATCGATGTATCAATAGATTATTGCAAGTAATAGTTTTGAATGTTATAATTTAATGTAGTTTCTAATTAAGAAGGGGTGATTGAATGAATAAAGATCTCTTTAGTTTTATAGGTGCAATTTTTATATCTTTGAAAAATCCGAGCAATATTGATATTCTTGAGGGAAGTTCATTTAATCATAAAGCTATACTATATTCGCTTATCTTTTTCGCATGGATTGTGGGGTTGTTTTTTGGATTCTTCTATATGATAACTTCAAGTGATAATGTGAAAGTAACAGATATATATATTATATTGACTGCAGTATTTTTTTTAGTCGGTAATTTTTTGTTGCATTCTATTTCTAGGTTATCAAGTGATAAGATAAAAGAACTTGTTGATGGTGATCTTAGTAAGTTTTTAATAAAGATAAAGAGTGTTTCAAAAAGTGATTTCAAAATCGTAAAATGGTACTTAAATGAAATATTATTTATTGAAATTCTTTCTTACATTGCTGTAGGTTTAGCAATCATATATTCATTAACATCTAAGAGTTTTGAAACAGGATTGTATTTCATCTCATTAGCATCAGTATCATATGCATTTCTTGTATCTTTCATCTTGTATCATCTATTCAGTTCTAGATACAAATCAAGTATAATCTATTTAGGTTCTAGTAAGGGTATTAAACTTGATGATACAATGTTAATTGAAAT
This sequence comes from uncultured bacterium, assembly GCA_965370885.1. GTDB lineage: Bacteria > Bacillota_I > Bacilli_A > Izemoplasmatales > Izemoplasmataceae > JAFGXW01. Next base: position 3,371 of record CBDUWI010000119.1, read on the forward strand.
TTCAAAGGTTTTCGGATTGGTTTATTCCATGAATGAGAATGAATATTATGTATTTGATAAAAATGTTTGTAAATGGATTTACTGTAAAATTAAATATGATATGCATTTTGAAGAAGTGAAAGAGATTATTGAGAAGTATAATGTTACAAATTAATGAATATATTGAATCATTGAAGGGGAAATAACATGAATAAAATTGAGTATGAAATTTTAAAAATTGTTAGAAAAGTTGTAAAGGAAGGTAATAATACTCTATCACATACTGTGTATCAAAATGACAAAAAATCTTTAGAAAAAATACTAGTTGTTGTTCTAATATTTTTAAATGATCTATCTCTAAATAAATTATATGAAGATAATTGCACAATTGTGAAAAACACTATTTGTAATAAAGGATATGTCGATCTAAGCAAAAATAATAACAAAGGTACAAACTTCCATATAAGTTCAAGTGGATTGTCAGAGATGGAATCTTATAAATGGAAAGTAATTATGAGATATATGGCTTTTTCATGGATTATTCCTATATTGATTACGATATATATAGTATTTTTTAATTAGCATTACCTATTGTTTCAAGAACAATTCCCTCATGTATAATTGATGATTCAACAACTCTTTTGACTATTCTTTTCTCATTTGAGTTTAGCTTATTTTCTTCTAGTTCTGACAATGTCAAGATGTAAAGGTCTTTTATTGCTTCTAACTCGTCAATGATCGCTTTTACTCTATTCATAACTATGTCTCCTTATTTAGTATTTGATATGGCACTTGTTCTTTATAGCTCCAACACCGTTAGTACGGGTTCAAATCCTGTCACCCCTGCCATTTAAAGGCTTTAGGTAAGACATTTGTCTTGCCTTTTTTTTACCTAAAAACCTAAAAAGACCTGTGGTATACACTGATTTTACTGATTTTACTGATTAAAACTCATATAATGGTGAAGTCTTTAAGAATTCGTAAAACTTATTAATATAGTTAAAATCATTAACTAATTTCTTTAATCCATCTTTAACTGAATCATCATAAATACAAGCTATAAGATAATTATAACCATCATATCCGGTTTCACCTTTTTTGAAGCCTGTGAATTTTTCCTTGCATATATTATTCAAACTATTGATTGAAGCAACTAAATCTACAATCATATCGCCAAATCGAATAACATCTTGCTCGTTGTCATGATAATCTGTGTTTTCAACTTCATTCATCATCTTACCTCCATTTGATCATTCATGATTTTATTGTATTGTTCCTGTAAGTACTCTTTGTTTAATCGTAAGTACATTTCAGTGTTACTTAATTCAGAATGCCCTAAGAACTTTTGGAGTGTGGCTGTATTG
>CBDUWI010000120.1:0-4711 GCA_965370885.1 uncultured bacterium
CAGATGAAGCTGGAATTCAATCCCAGCGGGCCAGGGTTGCGCAATTGAAAAAGAAATTAAGTGAAATTAAAGATCCGGCCGCCAAGCAGCTTTTAAGTGTGGCGGATATGCTGGTACGAAAAAGCATCTGGATCGTTGGTGGCGATGGTTGGGCATACGATATTGGATATGGTGGGTTAGACCACGTTATTGCAAACAATGAAGATATTAATATCTTAGTATTAGATACTGAAGTTTACTCTAATACTGGTGGACAATCTTCAAAAAGTGCACCAACTGGTTCAATAGCTAAATTTACAGCTAGTGGTAAAGAAGGCAAGAAAAAAGATTTAGCTGCAATTGTAATGAGTTATGGACATGTTTATGTTGCACAAGTATCACACGGTGCTTCGCAACAACAAGTTCTTAAAGCATTTAAAGAAGCAGAAGATTATAAAGGTCCTTCATTAATCCTTGCTTATTCTCCATGTATCGCTCATCAAATAAAAGGTGGTTTAATTAATTCACAAAACCAAGCTAAATTAGCTACACAATGTGGATATTGGCCTACTTTTAGATTTGATCCTCGATTAGAAAAAGAAGGTAAGAATCCATTCAAAATTGATTCTAAAGCACCTAATTGGGATCGTTATAAAGAGTTTTTACTTAATGAAGCACGCTATTCTCAGTTAATAAATATCAATCCAGATCATGCAGAAGAACTATATGATCGTAATTTATTTGAAGCAAAACGTCGATACAAAATGTATACACGATACGCTGCGATGGATTATAGTATTTCAGAAGATTAATTATAAAAGCGAAGAAATTTCTTCGCTTTTTCTATTGATTTTTTAAATGTAAGCGTTTATAATGTTAAGTTAACAAGAGAGAAGGTGTATGAAATGGGTTACGAAGTTAATATTTTAACTATCTTTCAAAGTTTAGGATTAACAATCTTTTTTGTTGGATTAATAGGTTTAGAGAGACAACACAGACACAAGATTGCGGGAATGACTACTCATGTGCTAGTTGCTTTAGGTGCGTCATCTTTAGCTATTGTTCAAGAGATAATGGTTTATGATACTATACAATTTGCAGCAGAAAACCCTGATTTAGTTGGGATAATTATAATTGAAAGACAAAGAATTATTGCCCAAGTTATTGCTGGTGTAGGATTCTTAGGTACAGGAGCAATTCTTAAAACGAAGTCTAATGTATTTGGTTTAACAACTGCATCTACTTTGTGGATCAGTGCGATAATCGGAATCATATTCGGACTTGGTCAATATTCACTAGGAATTGCAGTGTCTATCTTAGCGCTAATCACATTAACATTTGTAAAAAGAGTTCTTATAAAAGCTTTCCCTGGTCCTCAAGTAGAGGAAGATAGTAATGACGAAGATTGATATCATGAAGCGTTATAAAGAAAGGCTCGCTCAAATTAGTTCGAATGAATTTGAAAAAAATCAAATTGTATTAATTGGTGATTGTTTAATAGAGAACTTAAGCATAGAAAAATTCTTTCCTGATTTGACAATATATAATAATGGAATATCTAGTGATACTTCTCAATTATTAATGGCTTCTCTTTATAAACGAGCAATTAAATATCGCCCAAGTAAATTATTTTTATCTATAGGATCAAATGATATGGGAATGGAAAATAAGAATATTAAGGAAATTTATAATAACATTGTTGCAATTGTTGAAGAAGTTCAAAGACGATTAAAACATACGGAAATACACATTTTAAGTATTGTTCCGGTCAATCCTGCTAATATGGATATAATTGCTAGAGAGTATGTCGATACTAGAGATAATTATGACATTAATTTGCTTAATGGACATTTGAAAAGATATGCTCGCAGAAATAATTTAAAATATGTAGACGTATCGAAACGTTTAAGAAATGATTTTCAACAATTAAATATAGAATATACAATAGATGGGTTTCACTTAAATGATCTTGGATATACAATAGTATCTAATTTAATTAGAGAATTTGTTTAAAGGAAAGTATTTTATACTTTCTTTTTTTATTTAAAAATGGATAAAGTATTATTTTACTTAAAATTGAAAAATATGATATTATTGGAATTATAATAACAAAGTTTTGAGGTGATTAAATGAAAAAAATATTCTTAATTTCTTTTAGTATGATATTAGTGTTTATATTAATTGGATGTAAAAATTTAAACGATGATAAAGTTACATTGCCTGATTTTCATGGTATGGATTACGGTGATGTTTTAAAATGGAGTTTTGATAACGATATTATTTTGGAAGTAAGTAGTGAATACAATGATGATGTTCTGCCTAATACTGTTTTTTATCAGGAAATTCCTTTTGGAACAAAAGTTGAATTGAATACTACAGTAAAAATTATCTATTCCCGTGGATATAGTTTAGACGGAGTAATTGTTGTTCCTGATTTAACTGGTAAAAGTATTGATGACGTAAAAGAGTGGTTGGCCGTAAATGATATTGGGAAATTTGAGTTCTATGATACATTTGATATGACTTTAGATTTAAATGAATATGTAGGTTATGAAGTAGATAAGATAGAAGAACGTGAAGAAAACCTCCGAAAAGATGAGTATTATTTTTATTTTTCAAAAGGAAGTTTGTTAGTTGAAGATGTGGATTTTACTGATTTTACTACTGTTAGAGGTGTGAATTTAGGAGGATGGTTTGTATTAGAGGGATGGATGACACCTGATTTATTTGTAGGGATTAGTGGGAGTGATGAAACAATATTTATGGAAGAGAAACCAAATGCTGAAGAAGTTATTGAAGAACATTGGGATACTTTTATAACAGAGGATGATTTTATTTGGTTATCAAATCATGGCATCGATTATGTGAGATTACCAATACCTTGGTGGTTGTGGGGCGAAGAAGGATATTATAATTCATTGTTTTATATAGAAAGAGCAATGTACTGGGCTGAACTTTATAGTATAAATGTTTTACTAGACTTGCATGCTGCTCCTGGTGGGCAAAATGGATTTGATAATAGTGGTCTGACTAATGTTTTAGAATGGCCAGAGCCGGAGAATGTTACAAAAACAATAGATATACTTGGAGATATCGCAGAGCATTTTAGCAGTTATGATTCTTTATGGGGCATTGAAGTTTTAAATGAACCAGGCTGGGGAGTTAACATGACTATCCTCCAAAATTTTTATCTTGATGCTTATGATGAAATTAGATTATATAATTCTAATATTTATATTGGGTTTCATGATGGATTTAGGAATTATGATGATACTTGGATAAGGTTTTTTGAAAACAATGAATTCAATAATGTATTTTTTGACATGCATCTTTATCAAGTATTTGGAGATGGATGGGGAGATTTTGATATAATTGATCATGTTGATTTTGTTCATCAAGAACAACAACAATCAATTGCTAGATATGAAGGAATAGTTCCTGTTGTAATTGGTGAATGGTCTTTAGGTTTACAAGGAAATGTTTATGAGGGCTTAAATTATGATTCAATTAAAAGAGTAAAAATGGCATTTGGGAATGCGCAATTAAATGAATATGAAAAAGCATTTGGGTGGTTTTTCTGGAATTATAAGATTGATGCAAGCAGTCATCTTGAATGGGATTTTAAGAGGTTAGTTGAGGCTTTGATATTTCCAAATCAATATTAAAATAAAAAAGGATTATTGAAATCCTTTTTTAAATACTTAAATATATTTATTTTAAAATAGATGATGAAATATTAACTATCTCATAATTTTTCTAATTGTATGAAAGGGCTTTATTAAAAGAAAAATAAACTTGACCAAAAATGAAAACAGTAAGCCGTTAAAAAGTATGTAAGCGATTTTAGAAAACGATTTAGGTAAATGTATTGAAAACGATTTCGTAATATGCTATACTTTATGAAAAGGGAGAAAATATTTTTCTCGAGCTTTAAAATTAAGTCACAGAAATATGCAAAAGTGGCTGTTTTGGAAAGAAGATAGGAATAAAAAAATTAAGAAATATAGGAGGATAATAATTTATGAAGAAACTATTTTTAATTGCATCTGCATTGGTTTTAGGATTTGCGCTTGCTGCTTGTAAGCCAGATGATGATGTAGATGATACGCCAGTTGGAGTTGAATCGGTTACCTTAAGTGGATTAACTAATCAAACGATAATGGTAGGAGATATATTTGATGTTTTCGATGGAATTGTAGCAACAGGTAGCGATGAAGTTGATTATTCTGATCAAATTACTGCATCATCAGATAATTGTACAATTAATACTGATGATACATTAGATACTTCAGGAATGGCTGTATGTAAAATAGATTACTCAGTTGTTGTTGATGGAAAATTTGATATGCAGTCAGCTTATATTACAGTTGATAAATATGAAGTGATTGTAGACCCTGATGCTGCTGTTGTTAAATTGTGGACATTTGAAGATGACAGTCAATTAGTCGGATGGACTAAATACGAAAGTGGTACAGGTACAGTAGTGGAATCTATTGATGCTGGTGCTTTAAAACTTGTAACTACATCAGGTGGAGCAGTTTATGAAACTAGATTTGAGTATATGGCAATTCCACTTGAAAATGGTGTGGATTACCAAGTTTCATTCAAAGCTAAAACAGATGAAGCAGGGAAAATGGTAAATTTACAATTTGGAGAGCTTATTCCTTCAAATCCGTACTTTATTGATTTTAAACCAGGACAAACTGAACATATTACTTTAACAACGGACTGG
>CBDUWI010000121.1:0-4707 GCA_965370885.1 uncultured bacterium
GAATACATGAACTTATAATCTTCTATTAAGTTTTTATAGTTATCAAACCATACAAAATTAAGGTTGTCTCGATTAAGTCCACTAAAATCGGTCATTGAATAGTAAATTCCTAATACGAATGGTATAAATACAACTAATACAAAAGCTAATAGAGCTGGCATTAAGAAGTAGACAAAGGATCTATTATTCTGTGCTCTACCGCCTTCACCTAACCAATACTTTTTCAGATAAGATCTTGTTTTTGAAAATATCTTCATCTCTAATTTAAATTCTTTTTTAAACACTTTTTTGATAATAAAACGAAGAAAAGTCCTTGTAGGATATGGGTCCATTTTTGAAAACTTCGACTCTTTTCTAAAGACTTTTTCCGTTATGAAAATGATAATTTTCATAATAAATCTAATAATAAAATTTACAAGAGCACCCACAGGAAGATAAAAAATAACAATTACTGAAACTAGAAAAAGCCAAATGTCACGTCCGAAATTCAATAGTTTCTTCTGAATATACTTCATCTCTACACCTCACTACTTCTATTAATATAGTTTAATAATATTTCCTCATTTTCTAAGTACTCAATATAAGCTTTATAACTATTCATACTCTTTATTGCTGAATTTAAAACACTATCAATTGCTTCTAAATATTTTTGTGCAGTAGCTTTCCATGTATATTTAGTAATTACTCTTTTCATACCTTGTTTTTGATAAAAATCATAATTATTAAATGCTTTAATAATTCCTTTTGCTATGTCAGCTATATCAAATGCATCTATTAAAACGCCAAATTCTTCAGAGTTTTCTTTTAAAACCTCACTCGGACCGCCATACTTTGTTACAACAGCAGGTAATCCTGTACTCATCGCTTCAATAGGAGCTAATCCGAAAGGCTCGTACAATGCAGTTAATGTGAAAATGCTGCCTTTTTTTGCCATATATCTATACGTTTGTGCTAATTCACTTTGAGAACTTATACTTATAAACATTACTTTCCCTATTAAATTATTATCTTTAATTATCTTCATAGCTTCATCTAAAATCAATTTTTCTTCAGCTGAAGAGTTTTCGTATGATAATAATGCATTGTCTATTCCGCGTACAGAGATTAATAAATTACCTAATGATTGAACTTCTTTATTTAATGCAAAAGCTTTTATTAATCCAATATGATTTTTTTTAGGATCAAGTCTGCTTGCAGATATAATAAATGGCAAATCTCTTCTTTTTATGTCAATATCCCTATTAATTGTTTCATCAATTTTCTTTATTACATCTTTATTTACTTGGCTGCTGTCATATGGAGCAAATATGATGGTATTTGCTCCAGGTGAAGCAACAATAAATTCAAGAGGATTATGATATTCAATATTTTCACAATACAATTTATGAGTGTATTGTTCATCTTTTTCTTGAGTTGTTGATACAAAAATTATATCGCTATAATTAATCGCTATTCTTTCAGCAATTATTCTTTTTGTGAAATTATATTTTTCATCAAGTATTTGATAATTACTTAGATTTCCATTTAGTTTATCAAATTTTTGTGCTCCTAGACTATGCCCAGTAAAAGAATAAGGAATATTTAATTTACTTTTAATCATTGCACAAGCAAATCCACCATCAGCATAATGACCCGTCATGAAATCAAACATTTTTCCTTCTTTTCGATAGAAAGTTATTATGTTTTCTGTCCACTCTTCTAAGTGTTCCCATAATAATTCTTTGTTAAGAAATATACTGCCACCGCATTTTATTCTTAATATTCTTAAGTTTTTAATTCCTTCATAAAAATCAATAGTTTGATTAAACTCAGGAAATTGTGCATCGTCAATATAACGGGTAATAATATCAACTTTATGTCCAATTTTTGCCATTTCAATGGCTATCTCTTTAACGTAAACTAACTGCCCACCAAAATCTGGATGCATTGTCCAGTAAGAATCATTTTTATCGAAATTTCCTTGGGGATTTAAAAATACAATATGCATAAAATCACCTTATATTAAATTCCTTTTTTAATTCTTCTACGGTTGGATATATTGTAGTTGTTCCTACTTGTTTCAAATTGTATGCACTACATGCAAGGCCTAGTTTCAAGGATACATCAATAGTATCTCCATTCAAAATACCAGTATATAGTCCTCCCCAGAAAGCATCGCCAGCACCAGTCGCGTCTACTATTTTTTTTGCATAAGAAGGTAATTTATAGATTATATCTTTATAACTAAAGATTATTCCATCTTTACCAAGTGTTAAAACTATTAATTTAATTCCTAGTTTTTGAAATTTGTTAATATACTCAAGATAACTAAACCCATCACCGAAAATTCTTTTAGAATCATCTAAGCTCGGTTTTATAATATCTACTTTTCTCATTAATTCTTTTAATTCTTGGAAAGAAATACTTTCATTTGAAACTAAATCAAGATGATAATTAGGATCAAATCCTATTATGATATTTTGTCCTTTTACTAAATCAATCACCTTCAACAATGTCGATTTAGAAGGTTCTTTTGAAAGTGGCCAGTATGAAAAATGAAGTATTTTTGTATTATTCACTGCTTCTATCAATTCATTTGAGTAAAGAATATGATAATCTGATTCTCTATTAAATTTTGGTATTGGTGTCTCAATACTATTATTAATTTCAACTACACTTGTTTTCTTCTCGACAACATTAATAAAAGAATTTAACTCTAAAACATTCAAATCTTTTATTAAAAACTGCCCCTCTAAATCATTACCTACAGCTGCAAATAATGTGGGTTGACGTCCAAGAAGTTTAATATTCTTTGCGATATTTGCTGGACTTCCACCAAAGAAACTTTTAGTTATTCCTGTTTCTTCATTCGAAATTTTATCAATTAGAATCTCACCGATTAATACAATATCGTTACTTTTTATATTAACGTTTATTTTTTCAATCAGCATCATAAATTTTCTCCTTTGACAAAATATCAAAATGAGGAAAGGTTTCCACATAATTTTAAAAATATATATTGGCCTCTTATAAAGAGCCCAATAATTCTCAATATATTTTTTGTTAAGTCAGCTTGAAAGCCTTACCATTATTAAAAACAGTATAGCATTTAATAATTTAGTTGTCAACGAATAAAAAGAATTTTTATATTAAAATAAATTTCCTAAAATCCTTTAATTAAGCCGTTTCTCCTTGTGAAAAATATACTGGAATTATTTTATTGTCAACAATTGTTTTATCATTAAACTGAATAATCGACTCTCTAAGTGCTTTAGCAATAAGTTCTGGCGATTGTCCAACTGAAGTAATTTTTTTTCCTAAATTTAAAAAACTTCTTCCACCATCAAATCCAATTACTTTAATATCCTCAGGAACTCTTCTTCCTTGTTTTTCTAATTCAATAATTACCTCACATGCTACAGCATCAGATATCGTGAAAATACCGTCTACAGCAGAATTTTTTCTTATAATCTTATGAATTTCTATTGGAATATCTATATAATTACCTAATGGATATTCTATATTCACAACATTAGAAAAACCTTGAGAATCCAAATAATTCATAAAACCTAATCTTCTGTTAGTTACCTCAGTAGTTACTAAAGTTGTATCACCTTGAGCATCATCACCGATAAACATCATATTCTTACACCCAAGTTCAATCAACTTTTTAGCTGCCATTACCCCACCTTGATAGTTATCGCTAGCAACAAATGGAACACTTTCAAATTTACGATCAAAAGAAATTATTGAAAGACTTTTATCAATATATTTCTCTATGTCATTGTTTGTAAGCAATATTAAAGCATCTACTCGATTATTTTTTAACATATCTAAATAAACGATTTCTTTTTCAATCATTTCACTTGAATTGCAAATCAAAACTTTATAACCATAATCAAATAATTCTTTTTCAACATGATAAAGTAATTCACCAAAAAATAAATGTGTACTATTAGGAAGGACAAACGCAACTATTTTAGTCTTTTGTTTTGTCATACTTCTAGCAATTTCATTTGGCACATAACTAATTTCCTTTATTACTTCTTCTACTTTTTTTCTTGTCTCTTTTTTTACATATCCTGAGTTATTAATAACTCTTGATACAGTGGCAATTCCTACGCCAGCCTTTTTAGCAACGTCTTTAATACTAGGCATAACAATCACTCCCTTTCATTTTCAATTGTAATTATACACTTATGTAGATTGAAATAAAAGAAAAATATGGAAACGAATTAATCGTTTCCACATTTAATATATTTTAATTTATTTTTATTGACTTCCAAAAAGTCTAATTAACCAAACAAGAGGTCTTAGATACCATGGGCTTTTTTCAAAAGCACCATCGATAGAACTTCTAGTAACAAAATTTCTAAATCTGTAATCTTTTACAAGTTCTATAGTAATTAGTTTTAAAGTTAATATTCCAATCACAGGTATTATAAACATTGCATACCAATCAAATATAGAAATTCTATAGATAACTGCACTAAATACAAAAGCAGCTACTGTTATTATACCAATATTAAGATAAATTGAACCTCCAGTAAAACTAGAAGCGATTTTAACTTTTTCCCAGTCACGTTTCAAGATTAATGATACTTCAAAAACAATTTCATTCACAAGCAATTCAGTATTACCGTTACCCATTTGAACAATTAATATTAAAGAATCTATTTTATCAAGTATTCTTTTATCTCTTGTGGGGTTAATACTTAAACGCAATGT
>CBDUWI010000122.1:0-4684 GCA_965370885.1 uncultured bacterium
TTGGAAAGAAAATGTAAAAAGGAGAAGGATCATAATTGGTTTTAACCCTCTTACTATTCTGCTAATTTTGATTCTACCTAACTTAAGAATGATTATTACGCCAAGTAACATATAAATAATATGTGAAATATCTTTAAAGATAAAAGCGCTAATCATTAATATCCCTAAAGCTAAAATCTTACTTCTTGGATCCATTCTATATAAAAAACTATTGCCAGGGATATATTGACCAATTATAATGTTTTTCATTATAACGCCCCCTTTAAAAGTTCGAATAACTCATCGACATTACGTGGAGAACTTGCGAATTTAATCGCTAATTTATCTTCTAGTTTTTTAGTAATTTCAATAATATCTGGTAAATCTAAATTCCAGTTCGCAATATTTTCATCGATAAATAGTTTACTAGCTTTTCCATCAAAAACAAGTTTACCTTCGCTTAATACTAAAACTCTAGAAGCGTATTTATAAACTGTATTCATATCATGAGTAATGATAAGAACTGTTTTATGAAGCTTTTTGTGGATGTCTGTAAATAATTGCAATAAAGCATCGCGACCTTTAGGATCAAGCCCGCTTGTCGGTTCATCTAATACTAATATATCTGGTTCCATTGCTAAGATTCCGGCGATACTAACTCGTTTTTTTTCTCCTCCAGATAAATTGAAAGGACTTCTTTCTAGATACGATTCGTTTAACCCTACATGTTTTATAACTTCAACTGCTCTTTTTATCGCTTCCTCATTACTGACTCCAAAATTTTTAGGGCCAAAAATAATATCTTTTAAAACTGTTTCTTCAAATAATTGATACTCAGGGAATTGGAAAACTAATCCAACTTTTTGTCTAAGATGATTTAATTTTATTCTTTTATTTTTATTTGTGTTTTTTTCAATTTTAATTCCATAAATTGTAACTGATCCTGTTGTTGGTCTTATTAATGCATTCATGTGCTGTACTAAGGTTGATTTACCGCTTCCAGTCTCACCTACTAGCGTAATAAATTCACCTTTATCAGAAATTTCTAAGTCAATATCTTGTAGAGCGGAGAAGTCATTCCCATCGTATGAAGGATATAGGTAATTTACTTGTTCAAACTTAATTGCCATAAGATATCCTTAATTTTGTCGTTTTTGATGTTTGCTTCATCTAATTTATATAATAATTTTAATGGGAGTAATAATTCTAAATTTGATGAATTCAATATTTTTTTATTATTTAATATTGTATTAGTTTCTCCGCAGACTAATACTTTTCCTTCTTTTAATATAATAATTCTATCTGAATAAACAGCTTCTTTCATATCATGAGTAATTGTAATAATTGTCTTTCCTTCTTTTTTTAAGGCTTTTATATATTCCATAATCGATTCGCGACCTTTAGGGTCAAGCATCGATGTTGCTTCATCAAAAATAATTACATCGGTGTTCATAGCTAATATACCGGCAATAGCAACTCTTTGCTTTTGCCCTCCACTTAGCGCATGAGGTTCTTTTTTTAAGTATTCATACATGTCTACTTTTTTCGAATATTCTTCTATTTTATTTAACATATCCATTCTTTCAAAACTGAGATTTTCCATACCAAAAGCAATATCATCTTCAACGGTAACACCAACAAATTGATTGTCAGGATTTTGAAATACGATACCTATTTTTCTTCTTATTTCATGTACGGTTTCTTCATTTAATACTAACCCATCAACAGTTATTTCGCCTTTATCAGCGGTTAATAACCCGATTATCAATTTTGCTAATGTTGATTTGCCAGAACCGTTATGCCCAAGAACAGAAACCCATTCACCTTTTTTTATTATCAGATTAACATCACTACGGGCAAGTTGCTCTTCTTGATAAGAAAACGATAAATCATTTATTTCAATTATGTTCATTAAATCATCTCCAGTTTTAACGTTCTAATTATAACAAAATATTTTAAGAAAAGCGATAATTATATTATAGTTATATAATACTTTTATTGGTGTAATAGAGCTATATTTTTCTTCAACAAAAAAACAAGTTCAAATTGAACTTGCTTTGTTTTGAATTATTCTACGAACTCAATAATAGCCATAGGAGTAGAATCTCCTCTTCTTGGCCCTACTTTATAAATTCTTGTATATCCACCATTTCTGTCTTTGAAACGAGGTGCGATATCACTAAATAATTTTTGTAATGCATTTTTGTCTTCACCAGCATCTAAAAATCTAACTGTCTGAGCAGCTCTTCTTCTTGAAGCTAATGTCCCTTTTTTTCCTAAAGTTACCATTTTTTCAACAAGGCGTTTTAATTCTTTAGCTTTTGTTTCAGTAGTTGTGATTCTTTCATGAATGATTAAATGAGTTACTAAGTCACGTAACATTGCTTTTCTTTGATCACTTCTACGATTTAATTTACTATATCCAGCCATTTAAATTGCCTCCTATTAATGTCGAGCTAATCCAAGACCAAGTTCATCAAGTTTTTGCTTAACTTCTTTGAGAGATTTTTTCCCGAGATTTCTAACTTTCATCATGTCTTCTTCACTCTTTTGTGTTAGTTCATCTACAGTATTAATCCCTGCGCGTTTCAAGCAGTTATAACTTCTTACTGATAAATCTAAATCTTCAATTTGCATTTCTAATATTTGAGAGTTTTGTTCGTTCTCTCTTTCAACCATGTAGTCCTCTTCTTGAGCTTTTTCGCTTAATTCAACAATTACTTCTAAATGTTCCATTAACATTTTTGCAGCTATACCCATTGCTTCTTGTGGTGTTACTGCACCGTTAGTCCATACATCCATCGTAAGTTTATCATTATGAAACTCACCTGATGAAGCATTTGTAACATCATATTTCACTCTTTGTACTGGCGTATAAATGCTATCAATCGGAATTACGCCAACTCTGTTGTCGTATTCTTTATTTTGATCAGAACCTACATAACCTATTCCTTTTCTTGCTACAAGAATCATATGGAATTTTCCTTTATTTACTGTAGCAATATGTTGGTCTTCGTTTACTATTATCACTTCATTATCACAAATGATATCTTTAGCAGTTATAACACGTGGTCCTTCAACTTCAATTTCAAGAATTTTTTCGATATTTGGATCATCATTATCAATTTTTAGGACAACCTCTTTTAAGTTTAAAACAATTGTAGTTACGTCTTCAACAACTCCATCGACTGTTGAGAACTCATGTTCTATCCCTGAGATTTGACAATTGATTATAGCTGAACCTGGTAAAGAAGATAATAATACTCTACGTAGTGAATTACCGATAGTTACACCGTAACCACGTTCTAGTGGTGAAATAATGAACTTGCCATAAGTTTCGCCATCTAAAGTCTTTTCAATACTAGTTCTTGGTTTTTCAAATTTCAATTCTTTCAAATGAATAACCTCCCTTGATTTTGGTCCAATTATCCACGAGGTCGTTTTGGTGGACGACATCCATTGTGTGGTATTGGTGTTACATCTCTAATAGCTGAAATTTCTAACCCAGCAGTTTGTAAAGATCTAATTGCAGCTTCGCGTCCTGGACCAGGTCCTTTAACTGAAACTTCAACTTTTTGAACACCGTGTTCCATAGCAGCTTTAGCGCAAGCTTCGCTTGCTATTTGTGCTGCAAATGGTGTTGATTTACGGCTACCTTTAAACCCTAATGCTCCGGCGCTTGTCCATGCAATTGCGTTCCCAGCAGGGTCTGTGATTGTTATGATTGTGTTATTAAATGTCGAATGAATGTGCGCTACTCCTGAAGGAATATTTTTTTTCACGCGACGTTTTGTTCTTTGTTTACGTGCCATTTTAATTTCCTCCTATTTTTTCTTGTTAGCTACAGTTCTACGTGGTCCCTTACGTGTACGGGCATTGTTTCTAGTATTTTGCCCACGAGTAGGTAACCCTCTGCGGTGACGCATTCCTCTATAACTTCCAATTTCTTGTAATCTTTTAATATTCAAGGCAACTTCTCGTCTTAAATCACCTTCAGTTTTAACCGCTACAACTTCAGTACGAATACGACCTAATTCATCTTCTGTTAGATCTTTTACTCTTGTTTCTTCTGAAACTCCTGCAGCTGCTAATATTTTAATTGCTGTGTGTTTTCCGATTCCAAAAACGTAAGTTAATGATATAACTACTCGTTTATCTCTTGGGATATCTACACCTGATATACGTGCCATATGAGCACCTCCTATTAACCTTGTCTTTGTTTATGTTTTGGATTCTCACAAATAACCATAACTTTTCCGTTACGTTTGATTATTTTGCATTTATCACAGATTTTCTTTACTGATGGTCTTACTTTCATTTTGAATCCTCCTTTGGAGATTTTATAATCTAAATATTTTTACTTATGGCGATAAGTTATGCGCCCACGTGTTAAATCGTATGGTGATAATTCAACCGTTACTTTGTCACCTGGTAAAATGCGAATGTAATACATACGGATTTTGCCAGAAACGTGAGCATGGACACGATGTCCATTTTCAAGTTCAACTAAGAACTGAGTATTAGGTAATGATTCAACAACTTTACCTTCTAATTCAAGTTTTTCTTCTTTTGCCATTAAGATTCCTCCTCTATACCGTTGTTAAGATGATACAATCATCTTCGGTAACTAAGATTGAGTGTTCAAAGTGAGCACTTAAGCTTTTATCTACTGTAACTGCGGTCCAATTATCTGCTAAAATTCTTA
>CBDUWI010000123.1:0-4676 GCA_965370885.1 uncultured bacterium
GTTGGGATAGCAAAAAAATATAAACGCGAAATTGCGACTCCAAATGAAGCTAGAAAAATACTAGGAATAATGGTGTAATTATGGAAAAACTATGTAAATACGGAACAAATAGAGTTATTACTCCGAAGGGAGTAATGCCCCAAGCAGCAACGAAAATCGATAATACAATGATTATAAATGAAAATGAATTATTAATTGACGTAATTACATTAAATATTGATTCTGCATCTTTTACTCAAATTAAAAATGTGTGTAAAAACGATGTTTTTGAAATGGCTGAAAATATTATGTTAATCGTGGAGAATAGAGGTAAAATGCAAAACCCCGTTACTGGAAGTGGCGGAATGTTAATTGGAAAAGTAAAAGAAATTGGAAGCCTATTTCCTGATAAAACTCTAAAAGTAGGAGACAAAATTGCTACTCTTGTTTCTTTATCTTTAACACCTTTGAGAATTGATAAAATTAAATCTTTAGATGTTGATAATGATCAAGTAAATATTGATGGGCAAGCAATTCTTTTTGAAAGTGGTATCTACGCGTTAGTCCCTCCGATGATGGATGAACATTTAGTTCTTGCAGCACTTGATGTTGCTGGAGCTCCTGCTCAAGTTGATAAACTAGTAAAAGAAGGAGATACTGTTGCTATTATTGGTGCTGCAGGGAAAAGTGGTATTTTATGTGCTTATCAAGCAATGAAAAAAGCTACTTCAAAAGGAAAAGTAATAGGTATTGTAAATGAAGTAGAGCAAATTCAAATATTAAAAGATTTGGATCTCTGCGATGATATAATTTTAGGAGATGCAACAAAAGCAATTGATATTTATGATAAAGTGATGAAAATAAATAATGGTCCAGTTGACGTAACAATAAATGTTGTTAATATTCCTAATACTGAAATGAGTTGCATCTTAATTACTAAAGATTCAGGAATAGTATATTTCTTTAGTATGGCAACATCTTTTACGAAAGCAGCACTTGGTGCTGAAGGAGTAGGAAGTGATGTCTTAATGATTATTGGAAATGGGTACACTAAAGGACATGCAAATATGACTTTAGATTTAATTAATAATGCACCAAAAATTAAAGAACTATTCGAAAAGAAATACACATAGGAGGTTGCAAACATGGCAGTTAAAATTTATACAAAGCATTTAGATAGAAGGATAAAGTATTTTCCTAATGTAACAGATGAAGACTGGAATAGTTGGAATTGGCAAGTTAAAAATAGAATTACATCAGTTGATGAGTTATTAAAATATATTGATTTAGAAGAGGATGAAATAAGTTCTATTAATAGTGTGCTAGAGCAATTTAGAATGGCAATCACTCCTTATTACTTAACTTTAATTAATCCCGAAAATAAAACGGATCCAGTTAGACTACAAGCAGTACCATCAATTAATGAATTAAGTATTGGAGTTCATGATTTAGATGATCCGCTTTTTGAAGATGGTGATAGTGTAGTTCCTGGTTTAACACATAGATATCCTGATCGTGTTTTATTCTTAATTACTGATATGTGTAGTATGTATTGTCGTCACTGCACAAGAAGAAGATTTGCTGGACAACAAGATTCAGGTTATAAATTAGATAATGTTGATAAAGCAATTGAATACATTAAGAATCATAAAGCAGTAAACGATGTTTTATTGTCAGGCGGAGACGCTTTACTCGTAAGCGACTCCCGTTTAGAATATATTATTAGTGAACTGAGAAAAATAGAACATGTTGGAGTTATAAGAATAGGAAGTAGAACACCAGTAGTAATGCCACAAAGAATTACACCAGAGCTCGTTAGTATGTTAAAGAAATATCACCCTATCTGGTTTAATACACACTTTAATCATTCCAAAGAAATAACAACTGAAGCGGTTCATGCAGTTGAGTTATTAGCTAATGCAGGAATCCCAGTTGGTAATCAAAGTGTTCTATTAAAAGGCGTAAATGATTGCGTAAATATAATGAAAAATTTAGTCAAAAGATTAATTGAAATTAGAGTGAGACCTTATTATATTTACCAATGTGATTTATCAAAAGGAATTGCACATTTTAGAACTCCAGTAAGCAAAGGAATAGAAATTATTGAAGGATTACGAGGTCATATAAGTGGTATTGCTGTACCAACATTTGTTGTTGATGCACCTGGAGGTGGCGGTAAAATTCCGGTTATGCCTAATTATGTAATATCACAAGCGCCCGGTAAAACAATTCTTAGAAATTACGAAGGAATGATAACTACATATTATGGTCCAAGCAGTTATGAGAACAAGTGTGAATGTGAAGATTGTGTAAATGCTGCAAAAGGAATTATTAGTCCTAGAGGTAACAGTGAAATTAAATTAGATCAATATAATCACTCAAGAACAAGAAAGAATCATATCTAACAATTTTAAGAAAATATATTGAACCACATCACACTATTTCAATAATTGGAACTGCTAAGAATGCGGGTAAAACAACAGTACTAAATCAAATCATTAAAGAATATATTAATGAGAACATTGGTCTTACTTCTATTGGCTTTGATGGAGAAAAAATTGATAATATTACTTTTAAACCTAAACCAAGAATAATGGTTTATCCAAAAACACTCATTGCAACTGCAAATGATTGTTTAAAGGAATGTTATTTTGATTATAAAATCCATCAAAAAACAAATATAAGAACTCCACTTGGAGAAATAGTTATTATTGAAGTATTAAATAGTGGATTAGCATTAATAGCTGGACCATCAACAATAAATGAGATGAAGGAAATCGTAAAAATATTTAATAAACATAATGTTAGTAAAATATTTATTGATGGAGCTCTTTTTAGAAAATCAATAGCAAGTTTTAAAATTGCCGATGCAGCAATTTTATCAACAGGAGCTAGTTATAATAAAAACATTCACAAAGTAGTTAACGATACTGCCCTATTACTTGAAGAGCTCTCAATTGTGAAAACAAATGGCAAAGTGATTGATTTAATTAAAGATGAAAAAAGCTCTTTAACAATAGATGATAAATTTTGTAAAACAATTTTATCTCTTGAATCTATGCTTGAAAGTGAAGATGAACTAAAAAATGTCTTGAATGACAATGTTAAATATTTATATGTAAATGGAGCATTATCCAATAAAATAATTCAAGTTATTATAAAAAAAAGATTTAAGCTAAAAAATTTAGAAATAATAGTTAAAGATGCTACGCACATAGTAGCAGATGCAATATACTTAGAAAAACTTAAGTTAGCTAAAATTAAATTAAGTGTTAAAAATAAAATTAAGATTATATTTTTAGCATATAATCCATATTCACCATTAGGATATGAATTTGACAATGAATTATTCAAAAAAATGCTATTAGAAAAAATTACAATTCCAATTATTAATGTTTTGAAGGATTAGGAGTGATATTATGAGTAAATTAGACTTAGATTTAAATCAAATTAAAAAAGCACGATTTTACGCCAAAAAAATTGCAGAAGATACACAGAAACTAATTGACAAAAATACAACAGTTTCTGTTGAAAGAACAATATGCAGATTACTTGGTATAGATGGTGTTGATATGTTCGGCGTTCCTTTTCCTAATATTCTGGTTGACCAGGTAGTAGAAAAAGGTGATTTAGGAATTGGAGTTAGTAATTATTTGGCAAGCACAATTAGAAAATTAAATATTGATATTAATGATATTTCAAGATTAGTAGCAAAAAATGAATTAGATATAACAAAATATCCATTATTGAACAAAAATGAAGTGAAAGAAATTTTAGCTCCTTATATGAAAAAAACCTTAAATATAATGGAAAATAATAGAGTTTTAAGAAAAAAACAAATTTTAGAGTATAAACAAAATGATGGACCGTTACTTTATGTGATTGTAGCAACAGGAAATATTTATGAAGATGTAACTCAAGCTAAGGCCGCTGCGACATCTGGAGCAGATATTGTCGCAGTAATTAGGACAACTGGTCAATCCTTACTCGACTATGTTCCTTACGGTGCAACTACTGAAGGATTTGGTGGAACATACGCTACTCAAGAGAATTTTAAAATTATGCGAAAAGCATTAGATGAATCTGGAGAAAAACTAAATAAATACATTATGCTTGTGAATTATGCATCAGGGTTATGTATGCCTGAAATAGCTGCAATGGGTGCTTTAGAGCGATTAGATATGATGCTGAATGATTCTTTATACGGTATTTTATTTAGAGATATTAATATGCAAAGAACATTTATCGATCAATATTTCTCGAGAGTGATTAATGCTTACTCAGGAATTATAATTAACACAGGAGAAGATAACTATTTAACAACGAGTGATGCCGTATCTGAGGCGCACACAGTTTTGGCATCGCAGTTTATTAATGAACAATTTGCTTTACTTGCAAATATGAAAGAAGAATTGCTAGGACTTGGACATGCATTTGAAATTAACCCTGAGATTGAGAATGGGTTTCTTTTAGAATTGTCACAAGCATTAATGGCTCGAGAAATCTTCCCGAAATCACCTCTTAAATATATGCCACCAACAAAACATATGACAGGTAATATATATAAAGGTTATATCCAAAATACATTATTTAACGTTGTAACAACGGTAACTAATCAAGAGATTCATTTACTTGGAATGTTAACAGAAGCAGTTCATACACCATATATGAGTGATAGATATCTCGCTATTGAAAAT
>CBDUWI010000124.1:0-4657 GCA_965370885.1 uncultured bacterium
GTAACCGTTTCATTTTTACCTTGCCATAATGTATTAGACATATTACCTGTTAAGGCACCAGATAATAGTAATGTTTCATTATCTGTTTCATATCTTTTACCTAGTTCAAAGAAAAATAAATCTTTGTTTTTACGAGCATAATTATATTTTACTGATTCTAATATTCCGTTTAATGGGGATTTTATTAAAACACTTTTATCTATACTCATTGGTCTAGTTAGTTTAACTAATTCTGTTTTATCTAGGACAAAATCATTAACAAATCTATCATTGGTTAAAGAATATGTAATGACCTCATCTAGCCCTAAAGAAGTTAAGGCTTTTCTGACTTTTCTTCTAAATACTTGATAATCTGATAATCTTCCTTGAGAATCAGATTTAGGTATTGTTATCGGTAATGTATCATAACCAATAACTCTTCCTATTTCTTCGATGATATCTTGATATGTGGTAATATCTTGTCTTCTTGATGGTACTGATACTTTTAATGTTGTATTGTCTGTTTGAAATTTGAATGACAATTTTTCTAAAGTATCTTGTACTAAAGCAAGTGAATAATCACTTCCTAAATATTTATTAATTTTTTCTAGAGAAATACTAATTTCAATATCATCTTTAAAAGTATTATCAATAAAACTAATTCCTTTTAATACTTTACCGTTAGCGTGTTTATCAAATAACTCTGAAGCCATTTCTAAGGCTAATATTGTTCTTGATGGATCTACTTTTCTTTCGAATCTTGTTGAAGCTTCACTTCTTAAATCTAATCTTGAAGAAGTTTTTCTAATATGAAAAGGATCAAAAACTGCGCTTTCCAATAATATTTTTTTAGTATTAGCATTGATTTCTGAAGTAAATCCTCCCATAACTCCACCAAGTGCGATTGCTTCTTTATCATTTGTAATTAAAATATCATGCTCAGTTAGATTTCTTTCTTTTTCATCTAATGTCTTAAATTGTTCATTTTCTTTAGCCATTCTAACTGTTATTGTATCTGAGTTTAAAGCATTATAGTCAAATGCGTGTAAAGGTTGGCCTGTTTCTAACATAACGTAGTTAGTTATATCAACGACGTTATTAATCGGTCTTACTCCTGAAGCGATTAGTCTTGACTGCATCCATAAAGGACTTGATTTAATAACGATATCTTTTATTACTCGAGCGTAATAAGAAGAACAATTTTCAGTATCTAATTTTATCTTTACTAGATTTTCTTCAGCAATTTCCATCACTTTTGAATTATTTAAATGAAGCGAAGTACCAAGAAGTGCTTTTGTATCATAAGCAACTCCAATGATACTTAAAAGGTCTGAACGGTTTGGTGTTAACTCTAAACTTATTACTTCATCATCTAAAAACATTAATTTTAAAGGATCTACACCTACTTCTAAATCACGCGGTAAAACATGAATACCATCTTCGTTATGGTATTTTTTATCTATCCCAAGCTCATTTAAACTACAAATCATTCCGTTTGATTCAATACCTCTAATAATTGTTTTCTTTATTTTAAAATTACCTGGAAGTACAGACCCCGCTAAGGATACAATAACTTTTTGCCCTTTAGCAACGTTTGGTGCACCACAAATAATTTGGGAAGTTTCTCCCCCAATATCAACTTGACAAACAGATAATTTGTCAGCGTTAGGATGTTTTTTTATTTCTAATACATGGCCAACAACTAACTTAGTAGTATCTACTAATTTATAAAACTCATCTACTTCAGCACTGTGAGTATTAAATTTGTTGGCAAGGTGGGAAAGTTCTACATCGACATCTACTAACTCTTTTAACCAATTTAATGAAATTTTCATTTTTATTCCTCCTCTAAAAACGAAGCAACTTTGTTTATAACATCATTTCTAGCATTTTTGTCAAATAGTAAGAAATGGCTTGAATCTACGGGGTATCTCGTAATTTTATTATTATTAATTAATTTTTCTAGTAAATCAATTGATTTCTTTTTCACCATTTCATCTTTTAATGTTTCAATAATAAGAGTTTTTTGGGTAATTCTTTTTAAAAATTTTCTTGCATATATTAAATATATTTGGACGTGAAATAAATTTATTTTTGGTATTTTTGCGAATCTTCTTAAAAATTCAGAATAAAATACTTTTTGAATTCTTGTTAAATTCTTCGGATAAGCAAGGCTATGTGCTAATCCATTAAAGAATTTAGGGAAGTTAGGGTTTTTTATGATTGGAGCGATTAATATTAGTTTGCTTACTCTTTCACTTTTAGCAGCGATAATAGTCGCAGTTGTAGCTCCTAAACTATAACCAATAAGATAAACATTCCTAAAATCATCGTTTATTAAAACAATTGTCTCATTAATAAATTTAATGAAATCTGAAGTTCGTGATTTTGGGAAGTAATCACCGATAAAACCTCCAGGAATTAAATTAGGATAATAAACAAAATATTTATCATTTTTAGCTAGATGATTATATAGTGATTTTAATTCGCCACCATTTGTTCCAGCACCATTAACAATAATTACTAAATCTTTATTTATCATTTAAACTGTTTATTAAACCGAATATCATTTGTGAAAAATGATCTGATATCGTTTATTCCGTATTTTAACATCGCGATTCTTTCTACTCCCATACCAAAGGCAAAACCTTGGTATTTTTTTGAATCATAGCCACTTGCCTCTAATACATTATCATGGACCATTCCGGCACCAAGAATTTCAATCCAGCCAGTTCCTTTACAAATATTACAGCCTTTTCCGTTACAGTTATGACAACTAACGTCAACCTCAACACTTGGTTCTGTAAAAGGAAAATACGATGGTCTTAATCTAATTAATCTGTCAATACCAAATAGTTTTTTAGCAGTTATTAATAAAGTTCCTTTTAAATCAGCCATCGTTACATCTTCAGCAATTACTAATCCTTCTATTTGTGTAAATTGATGACTATGCGTTGCATCATCGTCGTCTCTTCGATATACTTTTCCCGGACAAATTATTTTGATTGGTCCTTTTTCAATATTCTCTAACATAGTTCTTATTTGAACTGGACTTGTATGAGTTCTTAATAAAGTTTCTTCAGTAATATAAAATGTATCTTGCATGTCTCTTGCTGGATGGTTTTTAGGAAGATTTAATTTTTCGAAATTATATTCATCAATTTCAATTTCTGGACCTTCCATCACTTCGTAACCCATACCAATATAAAGATCTTCTATTTCTTCTTGAACAATTGTCAGGATATGATTATTCCCAATAGAAAATTGTTTACCTGGTAAAGTAACATCTACTTTTTCATTTTTTAATTGCTGACTAACTGATTCGTCTTCAATAATTTTCTTTTGTTCTTCTATATAACCTAAAATAAGTTGTTTTGCTTCGTTTGTCATTTGGCCAAATTTTGGTCTTTCTTCAACTGGCAAATCGCGTATCAACAACATAATATCGCTAAAAGATCCTTTTTTCCCTAAGAACTCAGCCTTAGCTTCGTTTAAAGAATGAATTGTGCGTACTAATTTAATTCGTTCTTTAGCATCTTTCTTAATTACTTCTAATTTCTCTAAAAGTTTCATTTCAACACTCCTTTTTAATAAAAAAATCGTCCTATAAAAGGACGAATAAATATCCGCGGTACCACCTTTGTTCTAGTAATTAACTAGCTCTTTATCTTTTAACGCAAGAATTACGTGTGTTGTTAAACACCTCTTAAAAGATGAATTCCTTAGAGTTAATATAGAATACTTCCAGCATGATATTCTTCTCTGTAATACCAAGAATCTAAGTACTACTTCTTCGTCATTGATTTATACTACTATATTATATAGCAATTTACAGATGTTTTCAAGAAAAAAAGCCTTTCACAAGGCTTTATGTTATTTTCTTCTGCCAGCGAGAATCATAAATAATCTTAAAAGTTCAATATATAACCAAACTATTGTAACTACAAGACCTAAAGAAAGTGTCCATTCATACTCTCTTCCGGCACCAGCTTCAACTAATTTAGTTACGTTATCAAAATCAACTAATAAGTATAAAGACGATATAACTACAGAAACTAAAACAATAAATATATAAAATGAATAACCTATTTGTGTATCTATTCCCCCAAAGAGAAAGAGAAACATTAATATAATTCCGGCAAATATTAATCCGATTAAAGCGCTAAACAAAAATCTTCTAAAGAAATCTCCGACTCTTATTATACCTGTACTATATAGGAATAACATTCCCGCTAATACACCAAATGTAGCCATTAATGCCATTAAGACAATTTCAGTACCGTACCAATTAGCAACTAGCGCTGAGATAAATCCTAAAAATAAACCTTCGCAAGCTGCATAGATTAATGAATACATCCAAGCGAGTTGCGTATTTCTATGGGCAAGAATTACGGAAATTAAAGCTACTATCGCCGCTACTATCATCGTAAATATTGCACCACGTATACTAACATCAAAGCTTAATGAAGAACCAAAATATAAAGCTATACTAGCAATAATAAATAATAATAATCCTGTTTTTTGTGTTACACCACCATAAGTAGCTTGATCAGTTTCACTATATACATCACCCATTCTACTATAAACTGGGTTTTGGCCTCTAAATCTCATAAAAATCTCTCCTTCGTGAACACTCCCACCACTTAATTGAGTAACTCAATTTGAAGAGGGGGCTTCT
>CBDUWI010000125.1:0-4633 GCA_965370885.1 uncultured bacterium
ATGTTAGTTTAAGCGTTTTTCAAGAAAGAAAAGCAAGTAATGCAGTTGCGGCTTTAAGAAGTATTAGTGCGCCTTCTGCGAAGGTTTTAAGAAACTCTGAATTAGAAAACGTTGATTCAAGTGAGCTTGTACCTGGTGATATCGTCATCATTGAAGCAGGAGATTATATACCTTCTGATATTAGATTAATTGAAGCAATTAATTTGAAAGTAGATGAATCAGCATTAACTGGTGAATCAGTAAGTGTTGAAAAAGATGAGAATGCATTATTTTCTGATTCTACTCCCTTAGGAGACAGAATCAATATGGGATACATGAGCACTATTGTAACTTACGGTAGAGGTATCGGTATTGTGATTAGTACTGGTATGAATACGGAAATTGGTAATATTGCTAATTTATTAAATGAAGTAGAAGATGAAATGACGCCTTTACAAAAGAAAATTGATAAATTAGGTAAACTACTAGGTAGTATTAGTGTTGTTGTTGTTATAATTATCTTTTTCCTTGGGTGGTTCTATAGTGTTATTGGCATTACAGAAGATTTTGATGTTTTAGCTTTATTTATGGTAAGTGTATCTTTAGCTGTAGCGGCTATTCCGGAAGGATTACCGACAGTTATTACGGTAGTACTAGCTATTGGAATGCGTAAAATGGCAAGTAAAAACGCCATTGTTAAAGAGTTAAGTGCTGTTGAAACGCTAGGTAGTACAACTGTTATCTCAAGTGATAAAACAGGAACGCTAACACAAAATAAAATGGTTGTAACAATGGTTTATGATAATACAACATTTGTTGAAGTAACAGGACACGGTTATTCTTTTGATGGAGTTATTAAAGGCGATAACGAAAATATTAATAAGTTACTAGCTATTAGTGCGCTATGTAACGATTCAAGTATTTCTGGTGAATCGTTAATAGGGGACCCGACAGAACTAGCTTTAGTTGCTTTAGCTGCTAAAAAAGGGATTATCCAAAAAGAATTTAAAGAGAAATATAAAAGAATAGATGAGTATCCATTTGATAGTGAACGTAAACTAATGAGTACTTTACATAACATTGATAATACTAATTATCTTTATACAAAAGGAGCATATGATCAATTACTAAAGCAATGTAAATACTACTTATTAAATAATGAAGTAAAAGAAATAGACGATAAGTTTATAAGTACAGTAGAACTCGCTAATCAAGGAATGGCTCGTAAAGCGTTAAGAGTATTAGGGTTTGCATATAAAGAAGTAAAAGAATATAAAAAACTTAAAGAGGAAGAAACTAATTTAATCTTTGTTGGATTAGTAGGAATTATCGATCCTCCACGTGAAGAAGTAAAAGCATCGATAGAAGTTTGTCATAACGCCGGTATGAGAGTTGTGATGATAACAGGGGACCATAAAATTACAGCTTCAGCTATAGGTATGGAATTAGGAATCTTAAAAAAAGGTGATAGAGCATTAAGTGGTGAAGAAATAGATAAACTAAGTTATCCGGAATTCTTAGATTTAGTTAAAACAACTAACGTTTATGCTAGAGTATCACCTAAACATAAAGTAATGATTGTTAAAGCACTCCAAGAAACAGGTGAAATAGCTTCAATGACTGGTGACGGAGTAAATGATGCTCCCGCATTAAAACAAGCTAACATCGGTGTTGCGATGGGTATTACAGGAACTGATGTTTCCAAAGAAGCAGCCGATATGATATTACTAGATGATAATTTTATTACCATCGTCGACGCAGTCGAAGAAGGTCGAGTAATATATTCAAATATTAGAAAGTTTGTCGGTTACTTAGTAAGCTGTAATGTCGGCGAAGTATTATTAATCTTTATCGCTATGTTGCTTGGATGGGGTTCACCATTACTTGCTATTCAAATCCTTTGGATTAATTTAGTAACAGATTCATTCCCAGCATTTGCACTTGGTTTAGAAAAGAAAGAACCAGGTATTATGGATAAAAAACCAATTGATCCAAAAGCATCAATTATCGATAAAAAAATGGGAATAACAATTGCTTTCCAATCTGTATTTTTAGCACTTGCTGTACTTACTTCTTATTACATCGGTAAAAACATTATTGGTGGCCATGAATATATGGGACAAACATTTGCTTTTATTACAATAATAACAGGTGAGTTATTAAGAACATACTCCGCAAGAAGTGAAACAATTACTATCTTTAAAATGAATATCTTTGAAAATAAATTTGTAAATTACGCTGTAATGTTTGGACTTGGATTGTTATTAATAGTATTATTTGTTCCAGGTATAAATACAGTTTTTAATACAGATGTTAGTTTAAAATTAACAAGTTTCTTTATTGCTTTATCATTAGGATTTATACCACTATTTGGTGGAGAGTTAGCTAAATTATTTAAGTAATATTATTCTATAAAAAGAATAATATTTCTTGCGGTCGTGGCGGAATGGCAGACGCGCTACCTTGAGGGGGTAGTATCCTACGGATGTGTGAGTTCAAATCTCATCGACCGCACCATAAAATTATACAGAAGCCATTGGGGTCCAACGAGTCAATATTACCCTCAACCGAGAACTTTATATAAATCCTATCACAATAGAGTTTGAAAAATTTGACGTAATAAATGATTATACATTATGTCAAGTAAAAATCAAAAAAACTTGACAAAATACTATTTTATTGTTATACTGATTTTGCATGGAGGTGAAGAATATGACATATTCAAAAGAAATTGAATCTACAATAATGAATTTACCAATGAATAAGATTTTTTTTGCGTCTGAAAAATATAAAGTATTCGCAGAGGGAATAACAGAATTAAATTATTACAAAGTGCTTGAAAGAATGTACAAAAAAAATAAAATAGCAAAGGTATCCAAAGGCGTTTATTATATACCAAAAAAATCAAGATTTGGTAACATTCCAATAAGTGAATCAGAGATAATTAATAGCGTTATAAAGAATAAGTATGAGGGTATAGAAATAGGATACGGTCTATATAATAGCCTTGGATTAACAACACAAATTACAAAAAATAGAAATTTTTACTGTAACAGTATTAATAATAATAATAAAAGAATCAAGTCTAATTACTTTGAATATTTAAACATGGAATTTAATGAAAATATTATTTATACAATACAAACATTGGAAATACTACAAAACTATAGCAAAATTGAAAATTTAAATAATGCTGCATTTATAAACCACATTAATATATTGAAAACTTGGTATAAAGATAGCGAAGTTAATGAAGTGCTGCAACAAATTAAATATAAAAAATCAACGATTGCTTTCTTACAAGAATTGCTAGAGTACTTAAATATACAAAACTCTTTAGATAAGTATTTATCAAAACTATCAAAATACAACATCCCGAATTGGAGTGAACATCATGAAATTACATATTAAGGAAGAATTTAATAACTTAATATTATTGACTTCAGCTTATAAGAAAATCCCAGAAAGTGCAATTAGAAGAGATTACTATATTGTTATGATATTAAAAAATCTTATGCAAAGTAAGTTTGCAGATGAATGTGTTTTAAAGGGAGGTACATCAATAAGCAAGTGCTATCCAAAGTCAATTGAAAGATTTTCAGAAGATATTGATTTGACATTTATTCCAAACAAAGAACTAAATGATAACCAAATTGATAAAAGATTAAAGTCTATTGAAAAAGCACTTTCTTTAGGATTTGAATTAGAGAAAATAAATAATGAAAGAAACAGAAGAAACAAAAGTGCTTGGGTTTGGTTTGAGGACAAACAGGATCAAATAAAATTAGAAATTGGATCATCAGTAAGACCACATCCATATGCCAAAAGAACTCTCAAGACTTATATTCACGAATATCTCGAAGTAAATGGGTTTAATGAAGAAATACATTCCTATGAATTAAAAGAAATCAAGGTGAATGTACTAGATATTACACGAACATTTTTAGATAAAATTATGGCTGTAAAAAGACACGCTATATGTGGTACGCTAAATCAAAAAGTTCGTCATATATACGATATAGTTCAGCTATATAAACTAAAAGATATACAAATTTTTCTAGAGGATAAAGATAGTCTTAAAAAAATTATACAAATTACAAAAAAAACAGACAGTTTCTATTTGCAAAAAAGAGATTTACCTAAAGAATTTAATCCTTTGGAACAATACAGTTTTTCAGAATGGAAGTACAAATTAGATGTGCAGATCCAAAGACGTTATGAAACTCTACATAAAGATCTACTTTATACTGAGCAGAAACAATCCTTTGATGAAGTTTTTAATGTGCTTGAATCAATAGATGAAATTTTTAACAATATTTGTGAATAAAGTAAAGTTGCATTCCAAAGTAACTAGAATATTTCTTAGACCTCGTAAAAATAGTATTTTGGATAGGTATGGTGAATAAACAGTGGGTACTACTTTATCATATGTATATAAAGCTGGGAATTATAATTCCCAGTTTTTTCTTCGCAAATTATGTTATAATATTCATAGAATATTGAAATGAAATTGTATTATTAATGTAAGCTGTACTCTCCCTTTCTCCACCCCTTGTTGGACAAGGGTTTAAGTAAGGTTATCGTGATACAGTTTATGTATGTTAGTGCTTAACCTAATTTTATTTTAGGAAGAATGCTTTAAAAACAACACGAA
>CBDUWI010000126.1:0-4585 GCA_965370885.1 uncultured bacterium
ACTAGGTTGGATTTCCACCAACTATATATGTGCAACCGAACTGGCGCACCACCAACAATATTATATCATATATTAAAACACTTTTTAAATTTATTTCAATTGTGATATAATAACGAGGAAGGGATTGGTTGCGATATTGAAAAAAATATTATTAATAGTTAAAATTATAATTCCATATTTAGTAAACGTACTTTTATTCTTATATATATTCAATTTACAAGCGGGTTCTGAATATGATTTAGCTAATACATTCTTTTATCTAGGAATTATTAATATCATCTATGGTTTAGGAGTATTATTTATAAGTACTGGTCCTGGTAATTATCAATCGTTGAAACCTTCTATGATTGTCGCAGAACAAAGTGTAAAGAAATTTCATCGTGATCAAAAAATAGGCATTCCAACACCAGCAAAAACAAATAGTTATCTGAAACTTATCTATATCATTATTGGTATTTTATTTATTATTGCTGCCATTATTATGATAACGTTAAATTAATAGGAAAAAGGGGTTACTGTGGACAATAAAATATTATTATGGGTTAAAATAATCATTCCATTTTTACTAAACGTGCTTTTATTCTTATATATATACAATTCACAAATAAATGCTGAAAATAATTTAGCTAATACATTCTTTTATCAGGGATTAATTAACCTTATCTATGGGTTAGGAACATTTTTCTTAAGTTCTGGTCCCGGTAATTATAATACGTTGGTACCTACTATGAGTGACGAACAAAGAGATGTAATAAATTATGGTGGTGATGGGAAAATAGATTCCCCACCAACTCCAATAACGATGAATTATCTAAAACTTATATATGTCTTTATTGGTGTTATACTTATTATTGCATCTATTATTTTATGAAGCTAAAATAATTATTCAAGTATTGAAATTTGAAAGAGAACATATTAAATCATCTGCAAACAAAAACACTTCCATAATTATCACTATATGAAAGTGTTTTTTTATAAATATTATTTTTTGTTTTGCTCATTCAATAAATCAAATACAGGTCTATATGATTTTCGATAAAGATCTAAAACTCCATATTTCCTCAAAGCTTCTAAATGAGCTTTTGTTGGGTACCCTTTATGTTTTTCAAAACCATATTCAGGGTACTTTTTACTAAGTTCTACCATATAATTATCTCTTTCTACTTTAGCGATAATTGAGGCTGCAGCAATCGTTGCACTTTTTGCATCACCTTTGATAATACTTAAATATGGTATATTAATTTCTTTTAAATCCATAGCATCAGATAATACAAAAGTCGGAACTATCTTTAAAGCATTGATTGCGTTAATCATTGCTTTTTTTGATGCTTGTAAAATATTAATTTTATCAATTTCTTTTGGATAAATATATTCAATCTTATAAGCAATTGCTTTCGCAATTATTTCTTTACTTAGAAAATTACGTTTCTTCTCTGAAAGTTTCTTTGAATCGTTTAGTCCCTCGATAGGATTATCAGGATCTAATATAACTGCAGCAGCTACTACCGGTCCAGCTAATGGACCTCTGCCTACTTCATCGCACCCAGCAATATATTTATGTCCTTTTTTAAGTAAATCTTTTTCATACTCATACATAGTCTTTTACAAAATCTAAAATGATTTTCCCAAATTTTTGATGTCTAAAATCATATAAGAATAATTCATTAACTCGCAAATAATCAGTTAACTTCCCAGGAAGTAAACAACCTCTTTTTGCACCAATATTATCATAAATTTCAATTATATTTTCAATATCTACTTTAATAGAATAGCGATCTTCAAATCCTTTTGGATAAAACTTATAAAGAAACTTAAATCCATAAATTACAATGTCATCAATCGGTAATATTGTATCTTTAATAGCACCAGTTAAAGCTAATTTATATGCTACTTCGTCATCCTCAAATTTATGCCATAAAATACCTGGTGTATCAAGTAACTCAAAGTCTTTACCAACTCTGATATATTGTGTTCTTTTAGTCACTCCGGGTCTATCTTCGACAATCAATTTTTTCTTCGAAGCAAGTTTATTTATTAATGTAGATTTTCCTACATTTGGAATACCTAAAATCATCGCTCTAATTGGTCTTGCAATTCTTCCTCTTGAAATCTCTTTAGCAATTTTATCTTTTAGAACGATTTGTAAAACGCCTTTAATTTTATTTACACCTTTCCCACTTAAAGCATCCATTTTCAATGTTTTTACTCCTTGGCCTTCAAAAAAAGTGACCCATTTATCAAGTTCTACTGGGTCAGCTAAGTCTGCTTTATTAAGTAAAATAACACGTGGCTTGTTTCCTATTAATTCTTTTATTATCGGATTTTGAGAAGAATAAGGAATTCGTGCATCAAGCAATTCTAATATAACATCAACAAGTTTAATTTTTTCCTTTACTTCTTTTTTGGTCTTGGCCATATGTCCTGGATACCATTGGATTTGCTTCATAAAATCACTCCTAATTAAAGAAATCTTTAATTAAACTACCAAATTTATAAATTACTTTCCCATATATTTGATCTTCACTTACATAACCCAGTAGTGGGCTTCTTGAGTCTAAAGAAACTTCTCTATTATCACCCATAACAAAATATGAGTTATCTGGTACATTAAATTCACAAACTAATTCATATTCGTTACATCTTGTATATACATTAATCAATCCATTTTCATCTTCAAGGAATTCTTGCTCTATCACAACACCATTTATTGTTATAACATTATGATCAATTATAATGTTATCTCCAGGCATGCCAATAATTCGCTTAATGTAATAACTTGCTTTTTGTATATCGTAATCAATTCCAAAGAAAAAAGATAACAATTCTTTTCCTGTTTCAATAAAATATCCTTCGCCTTCTTGAGTTTGAATAATTACGACATCAAAGCGTTCATAAGTTTCATCAAAATGAGAAAAAATTACATCATCACCATCATAATAATTTGGTTGCATACTTTTCTCCTTTACTGAAGCTGGTGAAAACCCAATCAAATTAATCATAATTATTGTTAACATAAAAACTGGAACAATGCTTAATAATTCAAAGATATCTAGCAATGTTTTATAAGATTTACTCATTTGTTTTTTATCAATTTTGTTTTTTGAGAAATTTAGATATAGCAAAAGTGTTACAGCCATAAATATTGTAAAGATAAAAAGCAATATAAATAAAGGTGAATTTAGGACAATGAAAAAATCCTCATACTTACTAAAAAAACTGCTTATAGAAACGATAAATCCTGTTGCTAAAACAATGATTGCTTTTCTCTTTAATTTCCTTTGGTATTTATTTATAGTTTCTATGTATTGTTCTTCTACTTCTATATCTTGCACTTCATGTACTTCATCTAACATAAAAACTCACCTAATTCTCTTTAAGTATCTCGTCTAATTCTAATTCGTTTACAAGTACACTTCTTGCTTTTGAACCAACATTATCTGACACAATTCCTAAATCAGATAATAATTCAACAATTTTTTGGGCTCTATTAAAACCAATTTTAAATTCTTTACTAATCTTATTTATTGATGCTTCTCCTTGAATTACTACATATTTAGAAACCTCTTCAAGTAACTCGTCAGTTTGAGAAGTATTCGTTGCTTTTTTTACAAGTTTTTCTTGATCGAAAAAGTATTCTGCTGATCTTTGTCTTTTAATAAATTCATTTACATTATGAATCTCGATATCAGATATGTACGCTCCTTGAACACGAACAGTTGGTTTCCCACTTTCAGCGTAAAGCATATCGCCACGTCCAAGTAATTTATCGGCACCGACAGTATCAATTATTGTCATTGAATCAACATAACTTGATACCATAAAAGCAATTCTTGTTGGAATGTTAGATTTAATAGTTCCTTTTATTACATCTGTAGAAGGTCTTTGTGTAGCGATTATTAAATGAATTCCGCAAGCTCTAGCTTTTTGCGTAAGTCTCATTACGGCTTCTTCTACACTATTTGGTGCAATCATCATTAAATCTGCTAATTCATCGACAATAATAACTATATACGGCATTTTTTCTAGAGTGTCATCTTGAGATGCTTTTTCGTTGTAAGAAGTAATATCCCTTACTTGTTCATGACTAAAAGTAACAAAACGGTTTTCCATTTCTTCTACTGCCCATTTTAATCCAGCAGTTGCTATTTTAGCATCTGTGATAACAGGAGTAAGCAAATGGGGAATTTCGTTATATGCTGAAAGTTCGACCATTTTAGGGTCAATTAACATAAATTTTAAATCATCAGGTGAATATTTAAATAAGAGACTCATAAGAATTGTGTTAATACAAACACTTTTCCCGCTTCCTGTTGCACCAGCAACAAGTCCATGAGGCATTTTAGAGATTGAAGAATATACTCCATTACCATCAATATCAAGTCCAAGTGCAATTGTTAAAGGATCGCTTGAATTGTTAAATTCATCACGATCTACGATATCAATAAAGTGAACAATTTCGGGAATTTCATTTGGAACTTCAATTCCGACAGTGCTCTTACCAGGAATAGGAGCTTCTATTCTAATTTCTTTTGCTGCGGCGGCAATCGCCGCAATTATAGTACTGACCGTATCGGGAGTTTTTGTT
>CBDUWI010000127.1:0-4522 GCA_965370885.1 uncultured bacterium
TTATAGAAACTATGGACGATGCTTCGACTGGTGGGTTAAAGGCTATAAATATCAACAAAAAACAAATAGAATTAATTTACGAAAAAGTAGATGTGTTCGCTGGTGATTCTAATTTAAAGCTAACAGTTACTCAAATAATGGACGAGATTCTTAAAATAATCGTAAATTTACAAGTAGCAACTAAACAATTTATAAAAAAACAATTAGACGAAGATAAGAAAATTCAGTTAGCTATGGAAAAACTTCTTTATCCTGTTATACCAGCTGGTCCAAAACAAGTTATAAAAACCATTAAGAACATTTTAAACGAAATTAAACAAGCTAAAAAAGACGGCGACTTTAAAACTATAAAAAATATTAATACAATACTACAAGAAAAGATTGGTATTGGTAGTCTTGCTCAGATGTCTATTCCTTTTGGGGCAAGTCTCGTATTTGGTAAAATACCTATTCTAATAGGTCCAGTTCCTTTAAAGCATGTTAAACATGTTGAAGTAGCTCGTTCTGGAAAAGTATTAAAATTCAGAGCTACTGGTTCTGTTTATTTGGCAGGTCAGCATGGTGGGGATCAAATGGATGCTATAAAAATCGAAGGAATTTTATATAAGGCTGAATTTGGATTTATGTTTCTTTTGTGGGCTTTGTTTCTATATGGTCAATCAAAATTTAAAGAGTTAGATCAGCTCGTTTCTGGTCAAACAAATATTACAGATATAACTAAATTAAGAAAAATAAACGATCTTATTGTAACAGATACGAGCTTACAGAAACCATCTTACGAATATCACAGAACATTTCCTTTTGCTAATAAACATTTTATAATTCCAAATTGTTTCATAGAAACAATAGTATTAGAAGATATATTACCTCTTAAAGATGTAATAAGGTATACTATATTATTAAGGACTTATAAAAGACCAGTAGAAGCTGTTAGGTTTGTTAAAAGTAAAGACGAAAATGTATCTGTTTTTGGGATTACTAAAAAAACATTTACATCAAACATTTGTCAATATTCGTTAAGTTTTGCTTGGAGAATGTTTAATGCTTATGGTTGGATAGTTGACGAAACAGAATGGAGAATTGGTTCTGCATCTAAACCTGGTGTTTTAGACACATACTACGACATAGATCCAATGGCTATTGGTACAGTAGCATATTTAAGTTTAATGGGAGCTGTGGTGTAATGAGCCTTATATTTAAAAATGCTGATCAAATCGATGGGTTGTCTGCAGAAGATTCGGAAGCTGTTTTGGTTTCTTTAATATCAGCACTTAGTCTTTATAACATTTGGTTGTTTGGAACTAACCTTAAGAAAAAATTAGCAGGCGAATTATCGCCAACAGATAAATTAAAACAAATTAGAACTACTGGTATCATTAGTAACATTAGTATAATTGCTACTACATTAAGTCGTTATTATTTATTAAACAAGAAAAGAATAAAACCAGCAGCTGTATTAGCTGGAATACCATTAGGAACTGTAGAAGAATTATCTTCGGCTCTTTCTGATAGGGTATTAAAATATCGTGCCACTGGAGGAATATTCTTAGCACACCAAGATGGTGGAAACGAAAGTTTAAGAATAATTTGTAAAGCTTGGGGAATCGATAGATATTGGTTTTTAACTTTATTAGACTTTATATTTTTGTACGGTCAATCAAAATCTTTAGATATGTTTGCTAATTTAGAAGCAAATCCTTTTCCTGAAGCTGGTACGATATTAACTAAACAAAATTTAAAAGAAACTGCTCAAATAGTAAACCCATGGACAAATTTTAAAAGAGAACATACTGACGAAGGTAGGGAAGAATATCATATGACTTTTCCTATAGTTACTAAGAACCGTATTTTTTCAAGTATGTATTTAGAAACATACGACATCGTAGAATCTGTAAACAATGGAATGAATATGCTTACAGTGACATTATTCTTAAGAAAATACAGACCACCTTACCCACTTCAGTTAGCAACAGTAAAAACATTAAACCCAAAGAGTAAAAAGACTGATACAACTTATTGGTATAGATCTGAAAAAATAGAAGGAGAATCTGCTTATACTAAGTTTAAAACTTTAAAATGGAATGATTCTATGTTGGATTTTGGACTATCGTTGATCGTTATGTCGCATAAGTATGCTATGTTAATGGGATATAGCATTTATAATTGGGATCAAATGATAGCTTTAAGCTTTGCGACTCATTTGGATAAATCAAAAGGACTTGACGAAGGGGATATAGTTGGGATTTCAGAAAGTAAAGACAAAACAACTATCGTATTAAACGAAGAACTCGAAAAAGGAATGGGGATGATGATGTAATGGCTGATTCTGCGTGGTCCATAAGGTTTTTTCAAGGTAATAATTATAAAGACGATGGTACTATAGATTTCGTAAGTAATTTTAAAAAAGGAAAATCTAGACAATTAGATACTATAGTAACTT
Organism: uncultured bacterium; assembly: GCA_965370885.1. Classification (GTDB taxonomy): domain Bacteria; phylum Bacillota_I; class Bacilli_A; order Izemoplasmatales; family Izemoplasmataceae; genus JAFGXW01. The sequence continues at coordinate 2,441 of CBDUWI010000127.1, forward strand.
ATAGTGGTATGTATGGTATAGATAATTATCTAATTTGGAACATACACAAAGATTTACCTAATTACGATTTTTCTGCTGTTGTTTTGAATTTAAATTTACATTTATATAAAAATCCAGATGTAGTTTACTTCCAAGATTTTTATAGGGTTCAAGACATAAAATACAACCCAAGTAAAAGTCAGTACACTCTTTTTGCTATTTCAGAAGCATCTGTAAAATTACATACTAAATTGATTGAATATGGTGTTACAAGTCTTTCTTACAAAGAAAATAGGAAAGCTAGCGATATTATAAGAGAAGTTATCGAAGGTAACAATATATTCTATGTACTGTATTGGGAAGACGAAGAAGTAACGGAGGATATGATAGATTACGAATATAGATATTTCGACATCGATCCAGAATGGACTGTATTAGATTTCATCGAATATATTTGTAACGATAACATGTACGAATGGACTCTCGATAAACAAATTAATGAGGATAATGAACTTATAGAAATCTTACATTTTGGACACGAAATTAAGTCTTTAAGTTATAGAAATGCTACAAAAGATTACGAAATAGAAAAAGATAATATATCGTACAGCATTTATTCTATGAAAATAACCACAGATGGTTCTCCTATGGAGCCTTTAGCTCATTGGAAAGAAAAGTATAGGTGTATATGGTCTAGACATGCAGTGGGAAAAAGTGGGGGAATATCAAGAGGATGTTTCGTTCCAATAGGAATGGGACATTTTGATAAATATTTATATTTAAGAACGTTAGAAGGAAGCATAGAAAAAGATATAGGGTATTCTATGTTAACAAAAAGAAAGAAAAGATTTCCGTCTATAACTATAGGTAATATTCTTAAAGATGAAAGTGTAGATACAGACGAATTCGGAAACACTGTAGAAATGTTACCTTATATAGATTCAGTTTCAATTCAAAAAAATCCAAAAACTTATCCAATAAGAGAACCTCATAATATTATAATTAATAGAGGAGACGATGTTGCTGTTCAACATCAATTAGAAAAAATTACTCGTTCAACTCCTTACTTAGAAAACGAAGCAGGTTTGTTGTGTCCTTCTCCTAGATTAACTGATGATGAAGGAAACGAAATTTCTCCACCAAATTCGATCGTATTTAATGTCGACGGAAAACGAGAATCTGCTATTGTTGGTGGATATGTTTACGGAGACGGTAGATTTGACAATAGTGGTGAAAGAATATTAAAAGTACCCTTTAAAAGAAGAGAAGATTTTAGGTTAAAATTCCCCGATAAATCTGAGCTTTTTTATAGCTCTTTAGAAGGATTTTGGGCTTTAGAATCTCCTCATGGATTCGCGTTTAAAAATTCTGCAGTTACTAAATATAACGAAGCATCAGCTCAGAGGCGTGTAGAAGGAGATAATACAGCAGTTATTCTAAAAGACGATATGTTTTGGATAGAAGGTCCAACAATGTTATTTCAACTAGAACCAGCTGGATGCTTTCATATTATACCAACAACTGACGAGGTCGGTAATGTTGGAGAAGGTAGATACCAAATACATGCTTGGAACGATTCAGGTAGGATAGATTTATATGCTGATAATAAAATAAATTTAAAAATAAGCGAAGCAAACGGTGTAATTGACATAGAAATAGGACCAGATGGAACTTATCAAGGAACTATAAATATAAATACAGGTGGAACAGTAAATGTAGGCGCAAATGCAACTGCTGTGAATTTAGCTGGTGGAGCTAATGCATTATCACACGCTACTCACACTCATAGTACTGGTAATTTAGGTATAACAATACCACCTACATCTGATAACACAACGAAAACTAAGGCTGATTAAAAATGACATATTATATTAAAGGAGGAAGCAAATTTAATGAAGCAAACCCAACTGTTTGGGTAGCTTTAACTTTACTTGGTTTTGTCGATAGTAAATATTTAGATGTAAATTGGAAGCAGATAGATTATGAAGGTATTATTGATAGTCAAGATCCGTTTTGGTTATTTTGAAGTGCGTCTTGTGGAGCTAAAGAAGTTGAAATTGGTCTGTATAATGAACGAGATATGAATAGCACACGTCTGAACTC
>CBDUWI010000128.1:0-4516 GCA_965370885.1 uncultured bacterium
TTCTTCTTTTTCATCTCTTTATTTATGAAGTCACAAAATGCTTTTGGGTTACTTGGTACATTAGTAGGAACATTTATAGGCTTTTTAGGAGGAATATATATTCCAATAGGAGTTTTAAGTAAAAATGTTCAAAATGTAATGAATGTATTTCCAACTGCACACGCTGTTACTTTGATGAGAAGAATATATATGGATGGAGCTATAGAAAAAGTTTTTGCTAATGCTCCGGTTGATGCATATAATGATTATGCGGATGCATTTGGATTAAACGCTTATATAGGAGATTATAGTTTTAGTAATTTGGCTATGTTATTGTCATTAATTATATTTGGAGTTATCTTCTTCATTTTTAGTGCCTTGAAGTTATCAAAATCAAAATTATAATCAAATAAACATCAAAAAAAAGTTACAGCTTATATATAAATAATTAAATAATGCCGTTTAATGATACATTTAAGATAAAATGTGTAGTTTATGCAAGAAAAATTACAGGAGTGTGAATGAGATGAAAAGAATATCGTTAGTGTTTATGGCTTTAATAATTGGAGTAACTTTAATAGGGTGCTCAGATGATACAGCAATAACAGATTTAACTGATGTTGTAAACAATTTACAAACTCAGTTAAACGCATTTGACGTTAGTGTTGAAGACTTAGAAGGATTAAACGACGCGTTACAAACAGAATTAGATGATTTAACAGCTGAATTAGAAGCTGCTAAAACTGCTAATGATGATTTAGGTGTTGATTTAGTTGCTCTTCAAGAAAATTTAGATGCGACTTCATTGTTATTGAACGACGCAATTGACTTATTAACTGCTGAAGTAGCAGAAGGTAATGCAGAATTGCTCGCTCAAATTGCTGATTTATTGGCTCAATTAGCCGTATTTGAATTACCAATCATTTATGGTGTGGATACGTATGTGATTAGTGTTGATGAAGTTTTAGATTATAAACTTAGTGCATTTGATATTCAAGAAGGTGACTTAACTAGTGAAATAGTTATGACTTCACCAGGTGCATTTACTGAAACTGGTGTATACCAAGTTACTTTTGAAGTCATAGATGGTGATGGAAACGTTGGCGAATTTGTTGTTGATGTAACTGTTATTATTCCTTCACTAGTAATCGCTAACTATTTAAATAGTATCGATTTATCTAAATTAGATACTGAAAATAAAGGAAAAATAATTGCCGCACTTGAAAGATATTTATTAGAAAATGTTTACGGTGGCGTTCCTCTATATACTGGCGCTAGCTTTGAAATGTATTCTGACCGTGTTCAATTATTTTCAAATGATTTAAATGGTGTTATGGGATTTGGTGATGCATTCTCACAATTTACCGCTGATGATTCAACAGTATTAATGTTTGGTGATATTTATGGTGAAGTCGGAGAATATACTTGGCGTGAATCATTTACATATGATCCTGATTCTTTAAATCCTTGGACTGCAGATGATTCAAACTCTTCAGATTTCATCGAATTATTTACTGGTAGTTTATATTCATTCTACTTTGATGCTTCAAAAATAGGGTATGAAATTAATTCAGATTTAGCTGCTGGAGAACCAATTCCTGTTAATCCTGAAGAAATAAATGGTGAAATTTATGCTACTATATGGGAAGTTCCTGTAAGAGACGATTTAGTATGGTCTTTCCATGAAGATACTGATGTATCAGGTTTTGCAGTAGGTTACGAAGTTTTAGATGCTGAAGATTACTTATGGACTTGGCAATACGCTTTAGATAATGATTGGTTTAGAGCTGTTTCTGGTGGTGGAGATTTCATTACTAGTGGTATAAAAAATGCTGCTGATTATGCAGATGGTAACGCTTCGTGGGAAGATGTTGGTATGAAAAATGTTGAGGGTAAAATTCAATTAGAATTTACTACTGACAAAACTATGTTTGACATAAAATATATGTTAACTAATTCTTGGACTCCAATTAACCAACAATTATTTGAAGATGTTGGTGCTGCAAATTACGGATTAAGTCCTGAGACAGTTGCTTCAAGTGGAATTTATGTATTTGAAACTTGGACAAGTGGACAATTCTTATACTTTGGAAAAAATGAAAGTCATCCGAATGCGGATATATATCACTATACAGGCCAACAATTTAGATACATTGCTGATGATGATGCAAGATTCGAAGAATTCTTAGCTGGTAGATTAGAAAGTACTTCTATTCCAACCGCTAGAATTAATGAATATATTTTGGATCCTCGAGTAATAGCTTCTCCAGATGATACTGTATGGAGATTAATGATTAACGGATTTGGTACAGAACAAGCAAGAGATGCATATATAGCTCAATATCCAGAATTTGGATTAGCTGAAGACTTTACTCCGGAACCAATCTTACAATACTTAGAAATGAGACAAGCATTATACTATGGATTTGATAGATATGAAGCTGCAGTAAACGCAGTTAAAACATATTTACCAGCATTTACTTACTTCCCTTCTACATTCTTCATAGATGCCAAAGGTGGAATCTCGGTACGTGGTACTGAAGATGGTGCTGCTATTGTTGATGATTTTGGTGGTGGAACTTATGGATTTTCACCAGATGATGCTGTAGCTTATTTCAAATCTGCTGTAGCTAAAGGTATTGATGATGGTTATTATACTGCTGGTACAGCTGAAGCTTATACAACAATTGAATTATCATTTACTTATGCTTCAAGTGGTAACGCTGGTGTGCAAAATATGGTAGCTCAAATTGAACAACAATATGAAGCTCTATTAGTAGATGACGTTAACTTTGTAAATATTGATATCATTGTTGCTGATGTTGCATTCCCGGATAACTATAATAACTTTATGCTAGTTGCAAATACTGACTTAGGGCTTGGTGGAATCAGTGGATCGTTATTGGATGCTCCTTCGTTTTTAAACATATTTAATGATAATAACATCTCAGGATTTACAATGAATTGGGGTATTGATACTCATAGTGTTACCATTCCTGTAGTTTATAGAGGTCTTGATGGTATTACTGTACACGAATTATGGTCTTACAATGCATTAGTTAGTGTACTTAATGGTAAAACATACATTAGAGATGGTGTTGAGCAAACAGTATTCGATAGTTTAGACGGTTTAATCAACGCATATATAGATATGGAAGGTTCAACAGTTGTTAGTTCAACTGACGGTGCTGACTTAGCTCAATATGTATTAGGAATGACTGTTTCTGAATTTGCAGTAATTGGTGGATATGATGCCGCTTATGCTAATATCGTTGTTACTGGAGATGGTGGTAATATACTATTCATAGTTTCTGAAATTGCTGGTGGATTCGAATTAGTGGAACATCATTTATTATTCACAGAAGTTGCAGATGCAATTAAATCACATTCAGGATATCCAGGTTACTTCTTAGGAGCTACTGGACCTATGACTGATCAAGATGTTATTGATAATTCTTACTTAATTGAATTAGATAACGGATTTACAACTGTTGCTGACTACGCTACTTATACAGGCGCTCCTGTTACTTTCATAGAACTTTGGGCAGTTGATTGGGATGATTGGTCAGATGTTTACGTAGTAATACACATTGGTGAATACTACATCGGTTGGTATTGGTTATAAAATTAAAGAGAGTTAACGGGTGAAGCGGTTTATAAATAGTACAACTTATATTTAAAAAGTAATAAAAAAGAAATAAAAAAGAAATAAAAAAAAGCAAAATCAATTATATAGTGAACCCCGTTTAGTGAACAAGTTAGGATTAGTTTAGGAATATATGAATATTCTATTGAAGCAGATGATTATGAATCAATCATCAAGAAAGTTGATAAAGCTATGTATAAAGCCGAAGAATTAGGAAGAAACAAATCAGTAACATATAGTAATATAATTTAAAAAGTGCAATTTGCACTTTTTTTATTGATTTACATTTTTAAAATAATAATCGTATATAATCAATGCTTAAAATTATGAAAATATTTTAAGCCAATATAAATAGTAGTTCTTTAATAATAATTATCTAGATGATATAATTAAAAAGGAGTGTAATTTACAAAATTTATATTAAGAATCGATTTTAATTTGGCTTAAGCAGTTATTAGAGAGTTAGATTTTATTTAAAAAATATTAAGTTAAAGAAAGTGAGAGAGAGAATGGAAATTTTACATGAAGCTAAAAAGAAAATATTAGAAAAAATTAAAGGGTTAGAATTATTGGATGTCTATTTAACTATTAAAGCGCGAACTTTAACTCCTGTAGAGGCGATTGGGAAACCTGGAAGAGACGATTATCCAATTCTTAAAGGAAAAGAAGTGATGATTGAAGCTGATTTTTTAGGGAGCAAAGGACAAGCATTTACTGATCAACCGGGAAATTATACAGGATCATTACAAGATGTTTTTGATTTAAATCTGTCAAGCAATTTTGAAAGGGCGGTTTTTGTCGCTTACATAAATGCGTTACTTAAGTATTTGAAGCTTATAAAACACACAATACATTGTAAGGATGAAGTTCCGCAAAAATGTGCTGAAAATT
>CBDUWI010000129.1:0-4481 GCA_965370885.1 uncultured bacterium
TTTTTATTATACATTGAAGATTATTTACTATATAATCTATGTATAAACTTATTATCTACATGATATAATATGAACGAGATTGCTATGAATTTTTAAAGAAAAAAAATTTAGGAGGGAATATTATTATGAATCAAATTAAATGTCCACAGTGTGGAAAAGAATTTACAATTGATGAAGCTAGTTATTTAGATATAGTAAGTCAAATTAAGAACAAAGAGTTCCAATTAGAAGTCTATGAGAAACTTGAACAAGTAAAACTACAAAATGAGAAAGATATAGTTATTGAGAAATCAAAAATAGAAAGTGACTATAAAGATAAAATTTCAGAGAAAGAGAAAGAGTTAAATAATTTAAGACAACAACTAGAATCTACAGATAATATTAAGAAATTAGAAGTTATGAATGTAGAAACTAAATTTAAAGAGGAACTAACTAGTAAAGAAAAGCAAATATCAGAATTGCGCTCAAAAATTGAACTTATTAATAAAGATAAAGAACTAGAAGCACAGTCAGCTATTTCAAAAAAGGAGAGACAATTTTTTGAATTAAATACGCAAATTGAACTCGAAAAGAAACAAATGGAATTAGAAAAATCTTCATTAATAAGTAATTATGATGAACAGCTGAGACTTAAAGATGAAGCCATTGCGTCTTATAAAGATTTCAAGGCAAAACTGTCCACTAAAATGGTTGGAGAATCACTAGAACAACATTGTGAAAATGAATTTAATCGCATAAGAGCACTAGCTTTTCCAAATGCATTCTTTGGTAAAGATAATGATGCACGAAGTGGCTCAAAAGGAGATTATATATATCGTGATACTGATGAAAATAACAATGAAATAATCTCAATCATGTTTGAAATGAAAAATCAGAATGATGAAACAGCAACTAAAAAGAAAAATGAACATTTTCTAAAGGAATTAGATAAAGATCGAAATGAAAAGAAATGTGAGTATGCTGTATTAGTATCATTATTAGAAACTGATAATGAACTATATAATAATGGCATTGTTGATGTCTCACATATATATCCAAAAATGTATGTAGTTCGTCCACAATTCTTTATACCTATTATATCCCTTCTCCGAAATGCTGGATTAAACACATTAAAGTACAAACAAGAAGTAAGTTTAATGAAGAAGCAAAACATTGATATAACTACATTTGAAGAGGATCTAAATGCCTTTAAAGAAGGCTTTGCTAAAAACTATGACCTTGCAAGCAGAAAGTTTAAGACTGCAATTGATGAAATTGATAAGACTATTACACATCTTCAAAAAACAAAAGATGCATTGCTATCTAGTGAAAACAACTTAAGAATAGCTAATAGTAAAGCGGATAATTTAACAGTAAAGAAACTTGTTAGAAAAAATCTTACGATGAAGGCTACATTTGAAGCTTTAGAATTGTATTGTTCACTAATCTATGGTTAATAAAACCATAATAATTTGCACCTAAGTAGATACACAAGGAGTCGTTTCACAAAAAAATAATAAAAACATCTCTACTTTTATAAAGTGAAGATGTTTTTATTATAAGCTTAAATATGATACCTAATTTGTTTTTTCTTTCTTTCCAGAGAAACTACCTAAAAATGATAGTGCTGAACCAAATGCTATGGCAAATGCAAAGTATTGTACGATATTGTCAGCCGCTTGTAATTGTAATCCTAACCATCCAAATGCTAACATGAAAAGAAGTGGAATAAGAAATACTTTTTTATAGAGTAACATTAAAACGAATAATACGACTAATATAACTGCTATGGTAATTAGTTCAACGATTATAACGACACCGCCAATAGGAGCTAGTGGTTCTCCTTCTAATTCACCAATTGCAAATCCAATATCACTAAATGTCATTACTAAAGTTGTGATAATACCAGTAATTAAAGCTAAAGATGTAATTAAGAAACCTAGTTTTTTCATATTGTTCCTCCTTAATATTATTATGGTTTCATTATAATACTTGATTATCTTAACTCAAAGTCTATTTTTATAAAAGTTAATATATTGTGGTGTGTTAAAATTTATAAAGGAGTGTATCTGTGTTATTTGGAAGTGTTGTATTATATATGGGTTCTAGCTTAGGCGATACCACAAACCTTATCATTAGAGAAATAAACATAAAGAATAGAACTAATTATTATTGGTGTGTTAAGATAGTAATAGAGGAATAAAATTCAAACCTTTAGTAATTATAGAACGGAGATGACATATATAAAAAAGAAAATTAATGATAATTTCTTATTTAATTTTATAGCTCCTATTTATGGACTATTTTATAATTCTCAAAAGAAAAATTACAAAATAACAATAGGTAATATGCATAAAGAAATAAATCTGAGTGAATACAAAAATATTATTGATGTTGGGTGTGGTACAGGTGCACTGTGCTCAGTGCTTAGTCAAGAAGGATTACAAGTTACTGGAGTTGAGCCTGCAGAGAGAATGCTAAATATTGGGTTGAAAAAAAATGAAAATAATACTATAAACTTTGTAAAATGTGATACCTGTTCGAAATTACCATTTGAAGATAAAATCTATGATTTATCAATTGCTTCTTACGTAGCACATGGGCTAAAGAGCAAGGAAAGAAAACAACTATTTCTTGAAATGGGACGATTAACTAAACATTATGTTATTATCCATGATTATAATGAAAAAAGAGCTTTGCTTACAAATATAATAGAGTGGTTTGAAGGCGGGGATTATTTTAACTTTATTAAGAGTGTTAAACATGAATTAAATGAACATTTTAAAACAGTTAGGGTTGTTAATGTAAAAAAACAAGCGGCTTGGTATATTTGTGAACCATATTAAACTGTTGATTGTAGATTCATCGCGTGATAACAACGATAAGTTGCAACTACTGACACACAGTATAACAAGACCATTTTAATGATCTTGTTTTTATTTCTTTTTGATGTTAAAGAGTACTTAATGTGTACATATTTTTTTCTTTTCATAAATTTTAAGAATAATGATATAATTACCATTAAGAGCAAATAATAAAAAAATTCAGTTTTAAGGAAAAAGATTTTACATTTTATGAATACATAATGGAGGAAGCAAGTATGAAGGCTATTGAAGTAAAAAATTTGGTTAAGAATTATGAAAATATCGAAGCTGTAAAAGGTATTAGTTTTGATGTAGAAAAAGATTCATTTTTTGCATTTTTAGGACCAAATGGTGCTGGTAAGAGTACTACAATTAATATTGTTTCTACTTTACTTGATTATAATAGTGGGGATGTTTTGATTTTAGGAAATGAATTAGGTAAAGATGATAACAAGATAAGAAATAAAATTGGGATTGTATTCCAAGACTCAATGTTAGATGATTTACTAAGCGTTAAAGAGAACTTGGCTGTAAGAGCTTCTTTTTATGGTATTAATAAACTTTCACTGGAAAAGAGAATGGATGAAATAGATGAATTCCTCGAAATTAAATCTATTTACTTGCAACGTTACGGTGAGTTATCTGGAGGACAAAAAAGAAAAGCGGATATCGCAAGGGCTTTAATTAATTGGCCCGAGATTTTAATATTGGATGAGCCAACAACTGGTTTAGATCCTAAAAGTAGAAAAGACATTTGGAAGCTTATAAATAAATTAAGAATTGATAAAGAGATTACAATATTCTTAACTACTCACTACATGGAAGAAGTAATAGATGCTGATAAGATAGTAGTTATTGATAAAGGAGTAATTCTCGCAACAGGTAGTAGCGAAGAATTAAGACTTGAATATTCTCATGATAGAATTAAAATGATTCCTATCAACGGACTTAAACAAAAACTAATCGATGATAATGTTGAATTTTATGAAACAAATAGAATGATTAATATTGTTTTAGATAATTGTTTTAAAGGACTGGATGTTGTTGAGAAGTATAAAAAGTATATAAAAGAATTCGAGATTTTACGTGGTGACATGGATGATGTATTTTTAAATATTACTGGAAGAAAGTTGGTGGAGTAATGTATATATTATTAAGCCTAGTAAAAAGGAATGTATCAATATTTCTTAGAGATAAAGCATCAGTATTTTTTAGCTTCTTGTCAGTTATTATAATTATTTCATTATACGTATTGTTTTTAGGTAAAATGCAGATGGATAGCATAGGTGATTTGTTAGGTGATGTTGAAGGTGCTTCATGGCTTGTTAGTTCATGGATAATGTCAGGTATTTTAATTGTTTCATCAGTAACAGTTCCACTTGGATCATTAGGGGCAATGATTACTGATCGTTATAATGGTAAAATTAATGATTTTTACACTTCACCAATTAATAGAAATATTTTAGCTTTAAGTTATTTAATAAGTTCTTGGGTTATTGCATTTATAATGGTTATGCTTAATTTAATTTTAGGGCAATTATATGTTATTTCTAGCGGTGGTGACTTATTTTCAATTATTCAAACATTAGAAGTGATTGGTTTAATTATGCTTTCAATTATGTCCTTTAGTAGTTTCTT
>CBDUWI010000130.1:0-4479 GCA_965370885.1 uncultured bacterium
TCAATGGTAGGTCATAAAGGTTTAAGAGATTTTGTAGTTGATTTATGCGAAACAGAAAAAATTCCTTATCAATTAACATTTTTAGAACGCGGTGGAACTGATGGTGGATCTATGCATATGAATGCAAATGGTGTACCATCAATAGCGCTTTGTTTACCAGTTAGATATTTACATTCTCATACTTCAATCGTTAATACAGATGATTATGATGCGATGGTAAAATTAACGACTTTATTAGTCGAAAAATTAGATAAAGAAACAGTAAATAAAATAACTTATCAATAATATAAAAGGCCTAAATAGGCCTTTTTATCCTTTATTTATTAAAATAAATGTGATAAAATTTGAATATATATAATTTACATTTTTGAAAGAAGGGTTAATCATGAGAGTAATTGCGGGAAGACATCGTAGTAGATTACTAGAAGAAGTAAATAGTGAATCTACCAGAGAAACAAAAGATCGGATAAAAGAAGCAATATTTAATAGCATTGGTCCTTATTTTACGGATGAAATAGTCCTTGATTTGTTTGCGGGTAGTGGAGCTTTAGGGATCGAAGCAATCAGTAGGGGAGCTAGTAGAGCTACTTTTATTGATGATGACTTTTTAGCATTCAAAACAATAAAACGTAACATTACTAGTTTAGGACTTGAGGGCAAAAGTATTATTTATAAAACTGGATATTTTGATTTTATTATGAAAACTGACGAAGAATATGATTTAATAATCTTGGATCCGCCATATAAATCAGATGTAATCAATAATATTATTAAAATTATTAGTGAAAGAAAATTACTTAGTAAGAATGGCATTATTGTTTGTTTATACGAAAAATATAATTCGTTAAAAGAAAAAAACAATGATATAATAGAATATAAACAAAAAAGTATTGGTAAAACAAAAGTTTCTTTTATGAAATGGGGTATTTAAATGAAAATTGCAGTTTATCCAGGTAGTTTTGATCCAATAACATTTGGTCATATCGACATCGCTACAAGAGCGTTAAAAGTATTTGATCACCTAATAATAGTGATAAGTGTTCATCCAACAAAACATACACTTTTTACGCAAGAAGAAAGAGTGGAAATGATTAGAGAGTCGATGAGTGGGTATTTAGATAAAATTGATGTAAGAATCTCAAAGGGTTTAACAGTTAAACAAACTAAAGAATTAGGTGCTACTCATATAATTAGAGGATTAAGAGCTGTAACTGACTTTGAATACGAGTTTCAAATGACACATGCTAATAGAGTACTTGAAGGTGAAGTAGACAGTATCTTCTTTATGACTGATAACAAGTATTCATTTTTAAGTAGTGCAACTGTAAAAGAAATCGCGCTTTTTAAAGGAGATTTAAAAACCTTTGTCCCTGCTTTTGTAGAAGAAAAAATAAAAGAAAAATTAAAAAAATAAGAAATATTTCCATAATTTCTTTTTTTTTTGAGTAAAATAGTTTTCTTTTATTTATAAAAATGTTAATATAAGATAGGTGATAATAATGGATGAAAGAGAAAAAATATTTACCGAATTGAGAAAACAAAATATCCGTATTACTAGACAAAGAAAAGCTATAATTGATGTTCTAGAGGGAAAACATTTAACTATTCAAGATATTTATACAGAGCTTAAGAAAAGAGGTTTTAAGAACTTAGGGACTGTTTATAATAATATTGACTTTTTGCTTGAGCATAAAATTGTAGCTCAAATATTTATAAATGGAAAGAAACATTATGATTTAACGATTGATGAGAAAAGTCATAACGCAGACTCTCATATTCATGTTACTTGTAAAGTGAATAATAATATTATTGAAATTAATGATAGTAAAATATTTAACGAAATAAAAAGTAATCCAATTTTTAAAAACTTCACAATTTCGAAATTGCAATTAGTTGTTGAAGGATTTTGTGAACATTTTGAAAAGGATACATGTAAAAAGGATGACAAATGTTTTATAGCGACATTAGGCCAAGCCAGATAATCTGGCTTTTTCTTTTTATAACGTATTTAGAAAAATTATAATTTTGTTGATTTTTTTTAATATATTATTATATAATGCTTAATAGGAGTGATGCATATGAATATCACCGATTTAGAAAAAGATGAAAAAGCAATAATAATTTCCTTGCAAAGTTTAAATAAAACTTTCTATTTACGATTAATGGATCTCGGAATTTATGAAAAAGCTGAAGTCACACTTCTTAAGAAGTTATCTTTTGATAGACTTTATTTATTAGAAGTAGATGGTGTTGAAATATGTTTAAGAAAAGATGCTGCTTTAAAAATTGAGGTGAGAAAATGATATATTTACTTGCTGGGAATCCTAATGTTGGGAAAAGCACCTTTTTTAATTTTATGACACAATCACATGTTCATGTTGGGAATTATAGTGGTGTAACTGTTGAGAAACGTGTTCATCATATTAAAAACTATTCAGGAGCTAATTTAGTTGATTTACCTGGAGCTTATAATGTTTCTCCTTCAAGTGAAGATGAAGGCATTGTGACATATTCGCTTTTAAATGAATCATATAGTGGTATTGTTAATATTATAGATTCTACTCATCTAAGAAGAAACTTACATTTAACAGTTCAACTGTTAGAACTTGGTGTACCAACATTACTTGTTTTTAATTTACAAGATTCTTTAAGAAGTAATGGGTATGTTATTGATGTAGAAAAAATGTCTTCTAAATTAAAATCTAATGCAATATGTCTAAGTGCTAGAGAAAGAAAGAGTGAAGATCAGACGAGAATTGTTCGGGAATTAAAAAATTTACAAGTATTTAGATCGATTGAACTCGATTACCATCAACATGTAAAATGGGGATTACAAAGAATTCATGATCTTTTAAGATATGATACAGTGCAAGTAAAGAAAAAATGGCTCGCTTTACAACTCCTTGAGGGTAATGAAGGAATTTATAAATATCTAAATATTCGAAAAGAAGCGAAAATTAGAGAAGTTGTTAGAGAAGTTGAAGAAAAAATTATTGCTGATGAAGTTGCTTTTTCTTTAAAAGGAGCAATCTTCAATACAAGAAGAGAGTATATTAATAAACTTGTCGATGATTCTTTAATTAAAGTTGAGGACAAGGAACATTCAAAATATTTTAATCAAAAAATAGATCGAGTTTTAACACATCCTGCTTGGGGAATACCAATATTCTTTGCAGTTATGTTAATGATTTATCAAATTAGTTTTGGTAAGTTCTTAGGAGTAGGAGCATTACTAACCTCCTGTTTTGAACTATTTTGGGACAATATACTAGTTAATTATTTAGGACAGGCACTTGAATTTATCGGAGTAAGCGGTTTTGCTTATGGGTTAATAATTAATGGAATTGTGGCTGGGGTAGGAGGAATATTAATATTCTTACCACAAATTATAGTATTGTTTTTTATGCTTGCTGTATTAGAAGGAACAGGATATATGGCAAGGGTTTCTATTGTAATGGATAGATTCTTAAGTAAATTCGGTTTTAATGGGAAAAGTATTGTTCCTATAATTACAGGTTTTGGGTGCACAGTACCAGCAATAATGGCTACGAGAACGATCACTGATAAAAAAGAGCGAATGTTAACAATATTAACAATACCTTTTATATCTTGTAGTGCAAGGTTGCCAATTTATGTAATATTTATTAGTATTTTCTTTGATAAATATCGTGCATTTATTATGCTTGGAATATATTTACTAGGAATCATTGTTACATTATTAAGTGCTAAACTTCTTAGTTTATCTTATTTTAAAGGTAGTGGAAGCAATTTTATTTTAGAGGTTCCACCTTATAGAATGCCACAATTTAGAACTGTGCTTTATCAAGCTTTTGAAAAAGCAAAAAGATTTGTGAAAAAGGCCGGGACTTACATTTTAATCGGTTCAATTATATTGTGGTTATTAAGTAATATTGGAATAGATGGAATTAATGTTGATCCTGATAATAGTTTCTTAAGTAATATAGCAGGATTTTTCTCACCGATATTTATACCTCTTGGATTTGGCGATTGGCAAGCAACAAGTAGTTTGATAAGCGGATTCTTAGCTAAAGAAGTAGTTGTTTCAAGTTTAGAAATATTGTATATGGGTGATATAGCGCTAGGATTTACAACTTTGACAGCCTTAACATACATTGTGTTTGCTAGTTTGTATATACCTTGTATCGCAACAGTAGCGACAATTAGAGCAGAAACTAACAGTAATAAATGGGCATTGTTTAGCGTTGTATATCCATTTGTTGTTGCATATCTAGTAGCGTTAGTAATTAAATTGATATTTGGAATATTTATCTAAAAAAGTCCCTTACGAGGGACTTTTTATTTTTTAACTTGTTTCTTTAAATTCTCGATTTCTTTCATTAACTTTTCTTTTTCTTTACTTAATTCATCTTTTTCACTTTTCAGTTCATCAAATTCGTCTTTTAAATCATCTAATTCATCTAACTCATCTTCTAACTCATCTTCTAAATCATCTAATTC
>CBDUWI010000131.1:0-4476 GCA_965370885.1 uncultured bacterium
AATTGTATTCTGCAAAATATGTTTATGTTTTTATTACATTTATGGATCATGGTGTAATATTAGTTAATAATTCTCCAGAAAATTTATCTATAAATACTACAATAAAAGACTTAGACAATTTTAAAAAATATAATAAAAACGAAGCAATTGCTTCGTTTTTTAAATCCAAGTAACTTTTGGTTCTACTTTATTAATAATGTTTTTATAATTGCTAATATGTCGATAAAATATAAGTAGTGTTAAAAATACAACATAAGGTAATAATGTATAATCACTAATTATTAAAGCTGATACAACTAATCCAATCGCAAACATTGATGAAGAAACACTAACATATTTTGTTATTTTTAAGGTAATGGCGAAAACAATAATTACTGCTAGAAAAATCCATGGATATAATAAACATAGCATACCAGCAGTTGTACCAACAGCTTTTCCACCTCTAAATTTTATGAAAATAGAGAAGACATGGCCAATAACAGCGGCTGATCCGTAAGCAAGTGGATGGAATAATTCATAATTATCAAATACTCCTAACATAATTAGAAGAACAATTATACCGCCTTTACTTACATCACCAATAATTACAAGAAGACCAACCTTTTTTCCTAGAAAACGGAGTGAATTTGTACCACCTGGATTACCACTACCGTGACGTCTTACATCAATTCCTTTAAAAAGTTTGCCAAAAATTATAGAAAATGGAATAGCTCCAATTAAATACGAAATAAGCAGTAACAAGTACTTAAACCACATAAGAAATCACCTCTAATTGATACGTTTTGTTTATTATAACATAACAAAAAAAAAATTACACTATTAAAAACAAAATGATTTTGATATAATAATAAAGGTAATGAATAAAAAGGATGTGTTACTTGAATGGAAAATAACTTTGATAACTATAATGCAGAGACGATTCAAATCTTAGAAGAGCTTGAAGCAGTAAGAAAAAGACCAGGTATGTATGTTGGTAGTACTGACTCAAGAGGACTTCACCATCTAGTTTGGGAAATTGTTGATAATGCTATTGATGAAATCCTTGCAGGATATGGTAATGAGATAACAGTTACAATAAAAGAAGATAATAGCATAGTAGTAACTGATAATGGTAGAGGTGTCCCTGTTGATTTGCACAAAAGCGGTTTGAGTGCAATCGAAATTATTTATACAAAATTACATGCCGGCGGTAAATTTGGCCAAGCTGGCGGATACAAAGTTTCTGGAGGACTTCATGGTGTTGGCGCTAGTGTTGTTAATGCACTAAGTGAATTTGTAGATGTTACTGTTTTCCGTAATGAAAAAATCTATAATATGAGATTTTCCAATGGTGGAAGAAAAATTTCTAAATTAAAAGAAATTGGCGATACTAAAAAAACAGGAACATCTGTTTGGTTTAAACCGAATTCAGATACTTTTTCTAGTACAGTTTTCCATTATGAAACAATAGTAGAGCGCTTACGAGAAAGTGCTTTTCTACTTAAAGGATTAAAATTAGTATTAATTGATGAAAGATCAAAAAAACAAAATGAGTTTCTATATAATGATGGAATTATTTCATATATAGATTTCATTAATAAAACAAAAACTGTGATTCATGAAACAGCATTTTTTGAAGGTACTTCACAAAAAATTGAAGTTGAAGTTGCTTTTCAATTCACGAATTCATATACAGATAACTTAATTTCTTTTGTAAATAACGTCCGTACAAAAGATGGTGGAACTCACGAAACAGGATTTAAATCTGCTTTAACTAAGCTGTTTAATGAGTATGGACATAGAGTTGGCTTAGTTAAAAATGGTAAAAAATTAGAAGGAGCAGATATTCGTGAAGGATTAACTACTGTATTATCTGTTAGAATACCAGAAAATTTATTGCAATTTGAAGGACAAACAAAAAACAAATTAGGATCACCAGATGCAAGAAGTGCAGTTGAACAAGTTGTATCTGAAAAAATGACATATTTCTTTGAAGAAAATAATAATTTAACTTATACATTAATCGAAAAATCATTAAAAGCACAATTTGCTAGAGATGCAGCTAGAAAAGCTCGCGAAGAAGCACGACTAGAAAAAAGAAAAAGTAAAATTGAAACTAATTTATCAGGTAAATT
Source organism: uncultured bacterium (assembly GCA_965370885.1). Taxonomy (GTDB): domain Bacteria; phylum Bacillota_I; class Bacilli_A; order Izemoplasmatales; family Izemoplasmataceae; genus JAFGXW01. The sequence goes on from CBDUWI010000131.1 coordinate 2,115, forward strand.
ATCTCCAGCTCAAACAAAAAATCCCCTAATCAATGAACTATACTTAGTAGAGGGAGATAGTGCAGGCGGGAGCGCCAAACAAGGTCGTAATAGAAGATTTCAAGCTATTCTACCTTTACGTGGAAAAGTTATTAACACCGAAAAAGCAAAAATAGAAGACGTTTTTAAAAATGAAGAAGTAAATACAATTATTCATACAATTGGAGCAGGACTAGGTCCTGATTTTGATTTAGAAAAATGTAATTATGCAAAAGTAATTATTATGACAGATGCTGATACTGATGGTGCACATATCCAAGTATTGTTATTAACATTTTTCTTTAGATATATGCGAGAATTAGTTGAAGCAGGAAAAGTATATATTGCTCTTCCACCTTTATATAAAGTTACAAGAAAAGTAAAAGGTAAAGAAGTGAATAAATATGCTTGGAATGATGAAAAATTAGATAAACTTATGGCTGAAAATAGAAATGGAACTATTCAAAGATTTAAAGGATTGGGAGAAATGAATGCTTCACAATTATGGGATACAACAATGAATCCTAAGACTAGAACTTTAATTCAAGTTACTATTGATGATCTTGCTGATGCAGATCAAAGAATTACTATATTAATGGGAGACAAAGTTGAACCAAGACGAGACTGGATTGAATCAAACGTTGAGTTTAGTATCGAAGATAACTTTGTAATTGAGGATTAATTATGGCTAGGAAAATAATAGAAGAAATTGATGAGTTTGTTAATGAAAAAATTATTAAAGAAAATTTAGAAGATATAGTTGGGGAAAGATTTGGAAGATATGCCAAATATATTATTCAAGATCGCGCCCTGCCTGATGTAAGAGATGGGTTAAAACCTGTTCAAAGAAGAATTTTATATTCAATGTACAAATTGGGGATGTTTAGTGATAAACCATATAAAAAATCAGCTCGTATTGTTGGAGACGTTATAGGTAAATATCATCCTCATGGTGATACATCTGTATATGATGCAATGGTAAGATTATCACAACCATGGAAAATACGAAATTTATTGATTGATATGCATGGTAATAATGGTTCAATTGATGGAGATAGCGCTGCCGCAATGCGTTATACAGAAGCAAGAATGAGCTTATCAAGTGAAGTTTTATTACGCGATATTGAAAAAAGAACGGTAGATTTTATACCGAATTTTGATGATGAAGAATATGAACCTACTGTTTTACCAGCAAGATATCCAAATTTATTAGTAAACGGATCAACAGGTATTTCCGCAGGTTATGCAACTGAAATTCCTCCTCATAATTTAAAAGAAATTATCAAAGCAGTAATCAAAAGAATTGATACACCAGATTTAACAGTTGATGATATATTAAAAATTGTAAAAGGTCCAGATTTCCCTACTGGAGCCATTGTACAAGGTGTAGAACAAATTCGACAAGCTTTTGAAACAGGTAGAGGAAGAATAATAATTAAATCAAAATCGGTAATTGAAGAAAATTCTATCATTATAACTGAGTTACCATACGAAGTTAACAAAGCAAACTTAGTTAGAAGAATTGATGATATAAGAATAAAAAAAGATATCGAAGGTATTAGTGAAGTTAGAGATGAATCTGATAGAGATGGGTTAAGAATTGCTATAGATATTAAAAAAACCTTTAATCCAGAATTTATCTTAAATTTTTTACATAAAAAAACAGACTTAACTAAATCATATAACTACAATATGGTAGCTATATCAAATAAAAGACCAAAATTAATGGGAATAATTCCGATGATTGATGCATATATATTACATCAAAGAGTAGTAATTACAAATCGCTCAAATTATGATTTAAGAAGAGCGCAAAAAAGATTGCATATTGTTGATGGAATTATAATTATGATGGATGTTTTAGACGAAGTAATTACTATAATCAGATCTTCAAAAGATAAGAAGAATGCAAAAAGTCAATTAATGAAAAGATTCAAATTTTCTGAAGAACAAGCTGAAGCTATTGTAACATTGCAATTATATCGCCTATCTACAACAGATATTAATCAACTTCAGAAAGAAAAAACGGATTTAAATAACCAAATAAAACAATTGAGTCTAATACTACATAATGAAGAAGAATTACAAAGAGTTATTAAAGATGAACTTACTAAAATATCAAAACTATTAGCTTCACCAAGAAAATCAGAAATAGAATCAGAAATAGAAAAAATTGTAATTCTTGAAGAAGAATTAATTAGTGAAGAACAAGTTATATTCGGTATTACTCGTGAAGGATATATAAAAAGATCTTCTATTAGATCCTTTAAAGCTACTGATGAAGCAAATGTAAAAGAAAACGATTCAATATTATTTGTAAAAGAACTTTCAACAAAAGATACAA
>CBDUWI010000132.1:0-4464 GCA_965370885.1 uncultured bacterium
ACCCACTCTAGATTATATTCTTTTTTTTTATTTAATCAACCAAAATGCATAAAAATTGGTGGTTGTAATTCTTCATTAAATACGTCTATATCACTTACTAAAGAATAGATATTTGATGCTTTTAACTCGATGTCTAAATAAATGTGATTTTTATTACTAATTTTTGAGATTAAAGGAATTGTTAAATCCTTTTTAATTAGATTTAAATACTCTTGTCCTAATTTATTCATTCCGAGAATTCTTAGGTAGGGAATTTCAAAGGATGTAAGATCTTTCTTTTTTGTATTACATAAAACATGAATTAACGATCTTCTAATTTTAGAATGAGGATAACGCCTTGTTAAAAGGTTTTTAATTAAATCTTCGACACTTTCAAATTCTTTAACTTTAAGTATCCTATTTTCAAAGCCTTCAGAGATATTAAAAATCGAATATAAATCCTCTTTAGTAGAGCTATTAATGATATATCTTAATTGCGAAGTAAACATCTCAAAATCAACTATCTTTCGATCTTTTAATAATTTATAAACAGTTTCTGGGACAAAATCATTAATATCAACACCATCTTTAAGTAGTTTTCTAATCGAGGTCGCACTTTGGACTTTTGATCCCGCGATAACATCATCATAATAATTACTTTCAATTCTTTTTATTGTTTTAACTAAGATATTGCTTTTAAGTTTTTTTACAGCGTTTATGTAATGAATACCTAAAATATTATTAGGTAAATCATAGATTTGCGAATTAGTTAGTTCTTTAACAGCTAAATCACTACTTGTCGGATAACTATTACCTTCTTTAGAATATTTTAAGATGAGTTTATTATACGCTTCACTATTTAAGATATCACTTAAATAAAATAATTCATCAATATTACCAGATTCACTGCCAAAATATATTTCATCAACTGCTAAATGATTTAAAATAGCGACAGAAGTATAGGCGAAAATATCAGCACTTTGGACAGAAAAAACAAATGGCAACTCAATCACTAAATCAACATGATTTTTAAGAGCCATTTTAGTTCTCGTAAATTTATCGATCATCGCCGGTTCACCTCTTTGTGTAAAGTTTCCTGACATAACCGCAATTAAGTAATCGCATTTAGATATTCTTTTAGTTTCTAAAATATGATGAAGATGTCCATTGTGAAGCGGATTGTATTCAACAATAATTCCTGCTACTTTCATATTTATCACCAAATTCATTATACCTTATAATTGACAATTTTTCATAATAAAAGTATAATTTAAACGCTTGGAGGTGTTAACGTGAAGTGGACTATACACGAACTTATTAAAAAACAAAACTTTAATAATGAGTTTTCAATGACATTAGATTTTTCTGATAAAATTATTGGAACTGATATCTTAAATATTTCACCTGTAGAAGTAGTAGGTGACTTTGAAATAATTGATAATAGACTATTTATCTTTTACATTGATATTAAATGTAAATTAACTTTAGCATGTGCTTTAACGCTTAAAGAAGTAGAATATAATTTTGATTTCTCAACAGAAGAAATCTTCTCAGAAGAGGAGATTGAGGATTATAATCTAATTGAAGGAATAACTATTGACTTATCACCGATAATATGGCAAAATATATTATTGGAAAAGCCAATGCGTGTTTTAAGCGAAAACGCTTATGAAAACTTCGAAGTTAATAACACTGAATTTGATGAAGATGAAGACATCAATCAAGCATTTGCTAATCTGAAAAATCACAAGAAATAGGAGTTGGAAAAATGGCAGTACCTGCTAGAAGAACTTCTAAAACACAAAAACGTAAACGTCGTACACATTTTAAACTAAATGTACCTGGTATGGTAGTATGTCCTAATTGTGGGGAAATGAAATTATCTCACAGAATTTGCAAAGAATGTGGACAATATAACGGTAAAGTAGTTTTAGAGGAAAGAACTGAAGTAGAGGAATAATCTCTACGAAAAGAAGCGCTGAAAACAGCGTTTTTCTTTTACAATTTTTCTAATTCATGATATGATTATTTAACAAAGGGTGATTGGATGTACAAGCATATTTCCGTATTATTAAACGAAAGTATTGAATATCTAAATATTAAAAAAGATGGAATTTACGTTGACGCTACTTTAGGTGGTGGTGGCCATTCTTTTGCGATACTTAATAAACTTAAAACTGGACATCTCTATGCGTTTGATCAAGATGATTACGCTATAGAAAAAGCGACTGAAAAACTTGATACATTAAAGAAAAACTATACTATCATTAAAAGTAACTTTAAATATATAAAAGAGAAACTTAATAATCTGGGAATAGAAAAAGTTGATGGAATTTTATATGATTTAGGAGTATCATCTTTTCAGTTTGATATTCCCGATCGTGGTTTTAGTTATAAATATGATGCTCCGTTAGATATGAGAATGAATCAATCTCAGGACCTAACAGCTGAAATAATTATTAACGAATATTCTTTTCATGATATCGCAAATATCATATATCGTTACGGTGAAGAAAGTTTTTCGAAACAAATAGCGAGAAATATTGAAAAAACAAGATTAGAAAAAAGAATTAAAACAACATTTGAATTAGTTGAAATTATCAAAAGAAGTTTGCCACAAAAAGAACTAAAGAAAAAAGGGCATCCTGCTAAAAAAACTTTTCAAGCTTTACGAATAGCCGTAAATGATGAACTAAGAGTTTTCGAAGATTCATTACTTGCTAGCTTAGATATGCTTAATCCTGATGGTCGAGTTGTTGTTATAACTTTTCATTCTTTAGAAGATCGAATAGCTAAAACTATAATGAGGGAAAAAACAACAATAAATTATCCAAAAAATGTACCAGTAATGCCAGATATAAAACCTGAATATGAATTATTACATAGAAAAGTCATTTTACCAAGTCCTGAAGAGCTATTAAAAAATAACCGTGCCCTTAGTGAGAAATTAAGAGCAATAAAAAAAATATGAAAAAATAAATCAAGATTGTTGACTTGTTAAATCGTTTATGATATTATACTTATGCTGCTTAAACGCAGGTGTAGTTTAATGGTAGAACCTCAGCCTTCCAAGCTGACTACGAGGGTTCGATTCCCTTCACCTGCTCCATTTTTTTTGTCGGCGGAATTAATCTCATTATTGGGATTTTTTTTATTATATAATATAAAAAAAAGAGCATAAATGCTCTATTTAAATATAATTTCAAATTTCATATCAGCAATTAACTTAATAGTTGCAGATATACTACAATATCTTTCAGCTAATCTTAATGATTTTTCAATACCTTTTTCTTTATCTTTTTCAACACCAGTGAATTCAACTTTAGTAATAACTTCATTTAAAAATGTTGGTACTTCATCACGTTTGATTCCTAATACTTCATAATTTACACTAGCAAAAGGAATCCTTTTTTTATTTGCTATACCTTTAAATGTTGAGTGTAAACAAGTTACATATCCACCTAAAAATAAATCGTATGGTGCAAGGGCATGCCCATCAAAACTTACATTAGTAGAACCTCTTTTGTTTTTTACTACTCCATTGTCACTGTTATCAAATGAAGCATATATTTTATTTCCCATAAATATCTCCTATTAGCCTTGGCGGTTAAATCTGTCTTGACAATCTTTAATTAATTCAAGAGCATCGATTTTATCGTGAAATTCGAAAACTTCAACAACTTTATTTTGTTGTAAATCTTTATATGTTTTAAAGAAATGCTTAATTTCTCTTAAAGTGTGTACTTGAATATCACCAATTTCATGGATATGCGAGAAACGAGGATCATGATCCATAACAGCAATAACCTTTTCATCTTTTTCACCATTGTCTATAACATCTAAATATCCAACAATTCTAGCATCTACAATACATCCTGGGAATGTTTTAGAAGTTGCTAAAACTAAAATATCTAAAGGGTCTTTATCTTCAGCTAAAGTATTTTCAATATAACCATACTCTGCAGGATAAGTCATTGGTGTATATAATACACGGTCTAATTTAATACGGTTTCTAACTTTATCAATTTCGTATTTATTTTTAGTACCCATTGGGATTTCAATTATTGCTTCATATATCTTTTTCATTTCATTCCTTCTTTCTAAATTATTATAACAAATTAGATTTGTTATACAAATAATTAGCTTTTATTATGATAATTGACAACTTATTTTAAATTATAACTACAAACAAATCAAGAAAAATTAATTATATCGTTTTTAATTAATTTTTTATGAAGTAAGTGAAGCATTACTAGAGTTCTCTTTGGATGATAGATTAAGAGTTTATAAAATATTAAACGCTACTGAAATTAGTTATATTCTCGGCTTTTTAGATATTGATGAGACATTACTCCTTTTTAAAGAAATGACACCGAGGTATATCGTAAATATTATTGAAAGCTTTGATATCGACGATGCTGTTGATATTATGCAAGCTTTACCCGATGAAGAGCGAGCTGGATATTTAAAATTAATGACTGAAAA
>CBDUWI010000133.1:0-4437 GCA_965370885.1 uncultured bacterium
TACTGTAATCTCATTACACTTGAAGAAGGAGTTTTCTTAAACAATATTGATAAAAGTCATCGGTGCAGTTATATTATAATAAATTTTCGGGATTTAATTCTTCTAATTCTTTAATCACAAATCTTCCATCTTTTCTAATTAATACATCATCAAAATAGATTTCTCCGCCACCATACTCTGGTGTTTGAATCAATACTAAATCCCAGTGAATAGCTGATACATTTCCGTTTGACGCTTCTTCATAACACATACCTGGAGTAAAATGAATACTACCAGCAATCTTTTCATCAAATAAAATATTACCCATTTCTTTAGTAATAAGTGGGTTAACCCCAATCGCGAATTCACCAACATATCTCGCACCTTCATCAGTATCGAATATTTTATTTAATTTAACTTGATCTCCACCTTCACTACTCACTTCTATTATCTTACCATTTTTAAATGTTAATTTAACATTAGTAAAGACATCCCCACTTTGCGGTGAAGCTGTATTATATTGAATAACGCCGTTTACACTGTCTTTTAACGGTGCAGTAAATATCTCACCGTCAGGTATATTAAACTCACCAGCGCAAGGGATAGCTGCTATTCCTTTGATTCTAAAAGATAAATCAGTACCTGGTCCAACTATTCTAACTTTATCTGTCTTTTCCATTAATTCTTTTAAAGGAATAAATGCATCATTCATTAATGAATAATCAACTGAAGATACATCGATGACATAATCGTAAAATGTTTCATTACTCATCTTCGCTTTTTGCGCTTGAGCAGGTGTTGGATATATTAATAAAACCCATTTCTTTTTTAACATAATATCGGATACTGGTCTCATTGCTTTTGAGAACTTCATAAGTGTCTCTTGGGGGACATCAACACTTGCGTAATCATTATTAGATGCACCAATTCTGATTGAACATTCAGCGTCTTCATAAACGCTTGTTCCCCACTCTTTTATTTTACCCATTCTCTCATCATCCATACCTAGCATATTAAGTCGAGTTATATCAGGATCTGTAATAGAAACCCTTGGGACTGCCCCTAATTTATTAATCTCTTTCACAAGTTCAAGTACTAAAGGTTTCGAATCGATTGGTCCTTGGATAAATACTACTTCTCCTTTTTTTGCTTCAACGGAATAATTTAGTAATGTTTTCGCTAATTTTTCTAGTCTTAAATCTCTCATTCTTTTGTTATCTCCTCTTCTATTTCTACTTCTGCCGTTAGTTTGTAGTTTACATAAAAATTATAAAATAAATATAATATTATTAACAAATAGCTAAAGTTAAATACTACTACTTTATCTGTACTTAATTTAAAGAAATTACTATGGAAAAAATGATGTTCCATCAAACCATTTATCATTAATGGTATTTGATAATAAAATGCTAAATGGGAAATAATTAAAATAAAACTAAGAATTGTATTATAAAATATTCCTTCAACTAAAGATGATTCTACTTTTTCTTTAGTTAATGCGTAAATTAATACACCTAAATTCATTAAAAATACTATAAAGAATATTATTAGCATTGAATTAAATACAGTAACAACTCTTGAATCCGCAAATAAGAAATCTAAATTAAAAAAGCTACGGCTTACTTCACCATTCATTATTTCCGGAATTTTACGTAGATATAAATACAAACTAGCTAACATTCCTAAAGCAATAAATAGACTTATTTGATAATAAATTTTTATTATGTTTTCTTTATTCATGATTATTACCATCCTTATATTTGTCATACCACTGTAATACTAATTTTTCATTAAAGGGATCTTGATGATTTACAACTAATTCTTTTAAGACATCTAATTCTATTTCTAAGATAGTTTTTAATTCATCGGGATAACCCATTTTATCTTGATGTTTATTATATTCATTACGATCTAATGTCGTAAAACTCAAATCCTTTAAGACTTTAATATCTAAATCGTAATCAATATACTTTAACGCTTCTTCATCTACAAGATAAGGTGAAGCAATATTACAATAAAAATTAACTCCATCTCTTTTAATAATACCAATAATATTAAACCAATGATGTTTGAAAAACCAAGTTACAGAAGGCTCTCTCGTATGCCAAAAACGTCCATTCGCTTCAATAACTTTCGTTCTTTTATTTGCGACGATAACTATTTCATCGTCCGCAAATAAAACGGTTGCTTTTTCCCAGATTCGATGAAGCGTTTCATCGTGTTTATAACTTTGAATTTGGATATCTTGATTAACCATAGGAATCATTAAATCACTCCTCTTTATAACAATTATATCAATATCTAGATATTATTTAAAGTCTTATTTCAACAACCAATCTTTTCCTTTTAATGATTCCGGTTCACTAGTAAATAATCCTTCGTAACCTTGTTGGCGTAAAACTTCATACGCTAGTATAGCTACAGTATTGCTTAAATTTAAACTTCTTACTTTTTCCGTCATTGGTAATCTTAAACAATTATCTAAATGAGGAACTAATATATCTTTAGGAATACCACTACTTTCACTCCCAAAAATTAAATAGATATCTTTATCTTGTTTTTTAAAATTCATTTTATCTGGTGCTTTTTGTCCGTACCTTGTTAAAAAATAATAGATTCCGTCATTTTCCTTTAAAAAATGATCAAAATCTTTATATACTTTGTAATTAACATGTTCTAAGTAATTAGCTGCACTTCTTTTAACATTTTTGGTATCTAAACCAAAACCAAGTGGTTCAATTAAATGTAAAAACATATTAGTAGCTGCGCAAGTTCTCATTATATTCCCCGTATTTTGGGGAATTTCCGGGTGGTATAATACTATATGATTCATTAAATCACTCGCTTTCTAACATCTTCAGTACTTTTTCAGCTGTTTCATTATACCATGAAACACCTGGATATTTAACCATGCTTTCTTTAATAGCAGGAACTGCTTCTTTTAGTTTTTGATTTCCGATTAAACAAAGAGCATTTCTTTTAATTACTAAAGAGCCTTTCCAGCTTGAAGCATTTTGTGAATATAATTTTTGATATTCTATTTTAGGCATATTTAATAACTCTATTAAATTAATATTCTCAACCCCAGTCGGTTCAAACTCTGGGTATTTATGAAAATCAATACCTTTGTTTTTAGGACATACTTTTTGACATATATCGCAGCCGTAAATCATTGTATTTAAATGTGATATTTCCTTGTTTGTAAATGGCTTTTTCTCTTGAGTTAAAGACGATAAACATAAGTCTTTATTAAACCCATTATCAAGGGCATTAGTTGGGCAAGCTTCAACACAAAGATTACAATCACCACAATCATCTAATATTACTTTATTTTTATCAATGTTAATATCAATGAGAATCGTTGCTAAAAAAAGATAAGAACCATATTCTTTATTTATCAAAAATTGGTTTTTTCCTAAATAACCAATATTTGCTAAATACGCAGCATATCTTTCATCGACATCCGATATATCAACAGTAGCATGATGTTCGATATACATTTTTTCAAACTCATTTGTAATCGCTTTTAATTTCGCATTAAGGACTAAATGGTAATCTATTCCATAAGAATATCTTGATAAGATCCCATATCCTTTGCCTTTATACTCTACTTCTTTACTTGGGTAACTTATCCCGAGAATAATGATAGTGTGGAAATCAGTAATATTGGGGATATGTTTAAAGACATCATATATCCCCATAGATGAGCGTTTATTTATATATTCATTTACACTAACAAATCCAAATACATCAACGTATTTGTTTAAGATATCATATATTTTATCAATCACTTTTATCACCTATATTAAATATAATATTTATCGGGAATAAAGTCAAAATAATCTAGTGTACTTCTTTTAGCACATTATTAATAAATTGTGCTATTTAGAATACAAAAGATATATTTTATGTGCTTATTTGCTACAATATTAACGGTGATGAGTATGAAAACATTAGGAGAAAGATTAAAAGAGATTCGAGAGTTAAGAGGGTTTCCCCAAAAACAGGTTGCTGATTTCCTTGGCGTTCAAAGACCTAACTATTCAAAGATTGAAAATAACCATCAAAACATGAATCACAAACAATTAAAAATGTTTTGTGACTTTTGTGATGTGAGTGCTGATTATTTACTTGGTATAACGACAAAGAATAAAAAAACTTTTACCATGGATACAATTAATGACATCGAAAAAAGATTGGATTATATAAAGGATGTTATTAAGAAGTAAATTCTTAAATTCTAAACAAAAGACACTACGTAAATCAAGTAAGTTTATACTTGAAACTTAGTGTCCTTTTTTTGGCATATGGATCAGACTTTAAATACTCATTCTTTTTACCTAAAGTATAACAAGCTATTTTTTTTTAGGTAGTCTTTACATGAGGAAAGATTAATTGTATTCTAAACAATATTTTTGAATTCTCTTTATATTTTCAAGAGATAGTTTACCTATATTT
>CBDUWI010000134.1:0-4429 GCA_965370885.1 uncultured bacterium
CGGGGTAAAAAGTGGAATGAACGTTATTGAAGCTAAAAGGCTTTGCCCAAAAATTTTACTATTACCTGTAAACTTTAGTTTATATCAAAAATATAGTGAGATCTTTTTTAATTTACTTTCTGAATATTCTGATTTAATTGAAAAAGGTTCAATTGATGAAGGCTATTTAGAGATGAGTGATTTACCTGATGATATTCATCCTCTTGCTATCGCAAAAGAAATCCAAGATAGATTATTAAATGAATATAAATTACCAGTATCTATAGGAATCGCTCCAAACATGTTCTTAGCAAAAATGGCTTCTGATATCTTAAAACCGTTAGGAATAACCGTTTTAAGAAAACGAGATTTAGCAGAAAAGCTTTGGCCTTTACCAATTGAGGATATGTTTGGTATTGGAAAAAAAACTTATCCTAATTTAAAATTAATAGGTATCAATACAATCGGTGATCTTGTAAAATATGAAGATAAAAAGAAATTAAAATTAGTTTTAGGTAATCGCGTTGAAGAGTTTATTGCTAAAGCCAATGGAATAGATAATCGTACTGTTGATCCAAATCGCTATGTCGAATTTAAAAGCATTGGAAATTCACAAACTTATGATGTAAATATTTATGAATATCAAGATGCCTTAACTAAAATAGCATATTTAACAAGAAAAGTTGTTAATAGGATGATTAGTGATGAAAGTGTTGCTAAAACAATAAGTATTCAAGTTAGATATAATGATTTCACACAAATTAATCGAAGTAAAACACTCGATTTTTATACTGATAATTTTTATGAAATTTATCAAGTAGTTGAAACGTTATTTGATGATAACCAAAGCGATCTACCAATTAGATTACTCGGTGTTAGTGTTGCTAATTTGATACCAAGTAGTGCAAACGTTAGACAGATTAATATCTTTGAAGTTCCGAGTGATACGACAAAGGAAGAAGTAGTTTTGAAAATGTTAAATATCATTAATGAGTCATATGGCAGCAAGATAATTAAAAAGGGATTTAAAAAAAATGATTAATTTGTTTTGAAAAAATTCCCTTTTAAACGCATAAAATGTTGATTTAGGGGTATTTTTATGATAAAATATTAAATTAGATTAAGTAAATTAAACGTTTGGGAAAAGACACTTTCTTAGTTTTTAGAAGAAATGTGAAATTAGATATGGAGGATTGAATATGAAAAAACTATTTGTATTTGTAGGGATTTTAATGATAGCACTAACTTTGGTTGGATGTGATGATACAACAATTGACGTTATTCCACCAACATTTGAAGAAGCAATTATTGAAAATATAGAACCATTTGATGGAACTGACTTAGTAACATTTTATAAAGGGAGAAATGCTGAATTAGAAGTTAAAATTGTTTTAGATAACCCTTCTCTCGCTCCTGTTACTTCGATTGTTATAAATGGTTATAATTATCGTTTTACGAGATTTACTGAATCTTCTACTAATGAGATTATCTATTTCAACATTAGTACAGGAACAGCATTAGGAGAAACTGTTTACAGCGTTGATGAAATTATTTATCAAAACGGTGATAACAGTGAAACAGTATATATCAATAATAACAATGAGTTTAAAGTGTATGTTTATAAAGATACACCTACTGTTGAAAGAGAAAATTATGCTTTAGATAGAGATTCGATTTCAGTTGATTTTGTTGTTACTGATTTTAACACAGTTATTGAACTAGGTACTTTAGTTGCAGAACTATATTCTGGTGAAACTTTAATTGATGAAAAACCTTTATTTGTTGGCGAAAGTAATGTTAGTTTTGAGGGATTACTCGCTAATAAACATTATGAAATTAAAGTAAATGCCACATATGATTTAGATGATTCATTTGGCGTTAGAGAAGAAGTACCTCTTTATAGTGGACTTTTCGCTACTTTATCGAATTCGCTTCCGAGTGGACAAATCCAAAATGTTAATATAGACTCTAATACAGTTACATTCGATGTTGTTTATAATGATGATGATGATGTAACTTTACCTGGCGGGTTAAGTGTTGGAGTTTATCTTGATAATGTATTAATTCAAGAAGTTGGATTAATGGCTTCAACTGCGGATATCGTTTTTGATGATTTATTGAATGATAATGAATACGTTTTAAAAGTAGTTAGTGATTATAATTTAAGAGATGGTACTGGAACATTACCAGGAAATATTATTTATACATTCGGGTTCACAACTGCACCTCAAGATGTTCCTGAACCAATTATTTACAATTTAGATGTTGAAGAAAATAGAGTATTATTTGATATTTCAATTGATGATCCAGATGGATTAATTGATACTAGTACTTTAGTAGCAAAATTATATATTGATGGAATAGTAGTTAAAGAAGCAAATATGATTGAATACACTGTGGATTTTGTGTTATTTAATTTACTTTCTGATTATGAATTTGTAATTGAGATTGAAGCATCATACGATTTAAATGATGGTGATGGATTACTAGAAAATCAAGTTATCTTTAGTGAAACATTTACTACATTGATAAATCAACCACCTGTAGTATACGTTGATGACATTGTTGTTACACAAGGTTATGTAACTATTGATCTTGAAGTTGCCGATACAAACGAAACATTAAAAGGTGCATTTTCAGCTATTTTATATGAAAATGATGTTACTGTAGATACAATAGTATTTGATATTGAAACGCTTGAATTAGTATTCCAATATTTAGTAAAAAATACTGAATCATACCGCGTAGAAATAATCTCTGACTATAATTTGAGAGATGGATATGGAACGCATTATGATCAAGTATTGTTCTCAAGTACACAATTGTCAGTTGAGCCAAAAGCGCCAGCTGCAGAGCTAATTAATATCGTTCCTTATAACGATTCAATTTCATTGACAGTAAAAATTATGGATAGTGATTTAACAGTAGTGGACGGTAGTTTAGAAGCTTACTTATATTTAGATGGATTATTCATTGAAATGAAACCATTAGTAATTGGTTTAAATGAAGTTCTATTTGAAAATTTATTATCAAATAATGAATATGTTATCTATGTTTATGCTGATTACGATTTAATTGATGGAACAGGATTACAATTGGACCAAATGTTAATTACTGGTGATGTATTAACACTTGAAAAAGAAATTCCAAGTGTTATCATTACTGAAGAAAACAGTGATACTGAAGCAATAACATTTAATGTATCTGTTGAGGATCCTGATTTAGTGTTTGAAGATTTAACACTTAGAGCAGTACTATATTTAGAAGGTGTAGCAACTGGCGCTGAAGTGCCACTTGTAGTTGGAAATAACTATGATGTTACATTTGCTGGATTATTATCTGATAATCTCTATTATATCGAAATTATTGGTGATTATGATTTAGATGATGGAAATGGTATTGTTACCGACTTAGCATTAGGAGAAGTTTTAAGAAGAACTTTAGCAAAAGTTGGACCTTCAGCAATCGTTTTAGACATTGATGCTGATCAAGACACTATTGTACTTGATGTAGTTGTTTATGATGATGACAATGTAATTTCTGAAAATTTAATGGCAGTATTATTTATCGAAGATGAAATATTAGGTTTAATACCGACTGGTGTTACATTGCCTTTAGTTGTTGGACTTAATTCAAGTGTTACTTTCAATAATGTATTATCTGATGCTAGATATTTAGTTAGAATTTATACTGATTACGACTTAAATGATGGTACAGATGCAATATTAAATGAAGAACTAGATTATTATTTCGCAACAACAATTAAAAAAGAATTAATGGAAGCATTCATTACCGAAATTATCCTTGGTAAACTATTAATTGAATTTGATGTTGAAGTAATTGATGAAGATGGTGTAATTGCTAGTAACTTAAAAGCTGTTCTTTATCAAGAAGGATTACCGACAGGACAAGAATTATCATTAGTTCTTGGTCATAACTTAGGATTATCATTCCCAGGATTACAATCAGATTCAATGTACGTTATTCAAATAGAAGCGGATATAGATTTTAATGAGGGAATCGGTGTAGAATCAGCTCGTTTATTCGCTGATCAAGTTGTTTATACCGAAGCATTAATAGTACCTACAGCTGAAATTCTTGTTGGTTTAAGTTTTAATACTGAAATTCAGTTTGGGGCATTTATTACTGATGATGATGGAACTATTACTAATAACTTTAAAGCAGTTTTATATCAAGATGGTGTTCTAGTTGATGAAATTCCATTATTAGTATTATTAAATCCATTATTAACATTTACGGGATTAGAATTTGGTAAAGATTATGAAATTGCAATTGTAACTGACTACAACTTAAATGATGGAGAACTAGATATTCCTGATTTTGAAATGACAAGTGAATCAGGAACAACTGTTGGTATTGTTCTAATGGAAAATATTGTTATTGAAAAACATAAAGTTCACTTTGATATTGGAATTGATGATCAATTTAG
>CBDUWI010000135.1:0-4412 GCA_965370885.1 uncultured bacterium
AGTAATTAAATAATTCAAGTTGATCAGGGACAGCTATCTCCGCTCCTACTGAAGGAGTAGGTGCTCTTAGATCGGCGACAAAGTCACTTATTGTAAAATCTACTTCATGGCCAACACTCGAGATAATAGGTATAACTGATTGATAAATTGCATTAGCAACTTCTTCTTCGTTAAATGGCCAGAGATCTTCAATCGATCCGCCACCTCTACCTAATATAATAACATCAACTTCTTTTGAAGTGTTAGCTAATCTTAATTGCTTTATGATTGAATCTTTCGCAAATTCTCCTTGGACTAAAGCAGGATAAACAATAATTTTAGCTAGAGGATATCTTCGATTAATAACGTTAATTATATCTCTTACTGCAGCACCTGTTGGACTTGTGATTACACCGATAGTACTAGGAAATTTAGGAATTGGTTTTTTATGTGATTCTGCGAATAACCCCGCCTCAGATAATTTCTTTTTCAATTGTTCATAAGCTAAGTATAAATTACCTTTTCCGTCTTCCGTCATCTTTTTAACATATATTTGATAATTTCCACTGCTTTCAAAAACAGAGATATAACCTTCAACTAATACTTTCATCCCATCACTTGGTGTAAAAATTACTTTATCAGCATTAGTTTTAAACATTATTCCACTTATTTGAGCAGATTCATCTTTTAAAGTGAAATAAAAATGTCCTCTTGAATGACGTTTAAAATTAGATATTTCGCCTTTCAAAAGCACATTTTTTAAATGTGCATCGTTATCAAATTTAAATTTAATATATTTCGTTAACGCAGTAACGGTAAGATATGTTGATTCGCTCATAATATCCCTACTTCTTCAAATATATTTTAATGTTGTCTAAAACTTTATTATTAAAACCAACTGATTTATCGTCACCTTCATCAGAGTATTTACGAGTTAGATTTAAAGCCTCGTTTATAACTATTTCAAAAGGAGTACTGGTATAATAAAGTTCGTATACTGCAAATCTAATAATCGCTCTATCAACGTAATTAAGGCGATTAATTTTCCAATTAACTAAATTTTTAATAATGATTTCATCAATTTTTTGGAGATTACTTAAGACTCCTTCAACTGATTCAATAATGTATTCAAATTCAGAATCCACATCTAATAAAATTTTGTTTATATCTATCTCAAATAATTTCTTAATTATCTCTTCTCTTTGTTCTTTTCTTGTTAAATCTTTTATTTCATCCATAAGCTGTTACCTCATCTAATTCTATATATTAAAATATATCATATTATAGTAGATTAATAAAGCAAAATCAATACTTTCACCCTATTAATTTAATATATTTCAATGAAAAAATTTATAGTAAAGCATACTACTAATATTTATTTTTTAATAAAACTGACCAATCTTGTAATAAAAAAGAAAAGCAATCTAGATTAGACTGCTTATTTTTTCATAAATAAGTATTTAATTATATCGGGAAATCTCATTTCCCAAGCTGCTTCGTTATGTATTGCATCTTCAATTATTTCAAATTTAATTTTAGTTGGATCAATTCTTTTTTTCAAAATATCATACATTTCTTGATTCGATTCAAGATAATTAATATTATATTCTGATTTCGAGGATTCTTTTGTCCCAACATCAAGATATATTTTTGCGATTTTAGAAATATCTTCACTTTTAGCTAATGAAATTAATTGTTCTTGATTAACAAAAAAGGCATTTGAGACACAACCAAATCTTGAGAAATATTCACTATATTTTAATGCTACATACAGTGAACAAACTCCACCTAGTGATGAACCCATTATTCCTGTATTTAGTGGATCTTTTAATGTGCGGTATTTCTCATCAATCAAAGGTTTTAGAGAATTAATGATGAAATCTAAATAGTCATCTGTTTTTCCACCATAAGTAGTGTCTTGATCCTCAATTGTGAATTCAAATGGAGCAAGCTCATAAAGTCTATCTTCGCCAACATTTCCGAGCCCAATAATGATTAATTCTGGGATTTCTTTATCTTTTTCATAAGCTTCTAATATTCCCCAGCTATAGCCGTATGTCGCGCGATTATTATCGAAGATATTGTGACCGTCATGCATATATAGTACAGGATAGTCTAATTTACTTTTATCATAGCCTTCAGGCACTGAAATAAATATTTCAACATCTCTTTTTAGCTCTTTTGATTGTAAAGTAATAATAGAGTATTCTCTCATGAAATCACTCCTATTTATTTATTTTATACACTAATGCTTCATAAGGTAAAAGCTTTATTTCTTTTGTTAGTTTTCTCTCAATATAATTAAAGAATAACAACTCATAATTACTTAAATCTATATCAAATGTTATATTAATTTTTTTTGATCTAAAATTAGCTATTACTAAATATTTAGAGTTTGTTGTTTCATTAATATAAACAAAGGAATCTTTATGTTCAATATTTAAGAAAGTAATCTTACCATTGCTTAGATTATCGTCTTTTCTAATCTTAAATATTTGTTTATAAGTGTTATATATGGAAAATTCATTCTTTTCTTGTTTTTTGAAGTTGATGATATTGTAATTCCTATTAACATTCATCCAAGGATTTACATTGCTGAAGCCTGCGAAATTATCATCACTCCATTGAAAAGGACTTCTAGCGTTATCTCGCGATCTATCTCTTAAGGCCTGCATCGCTACAGAATGCGATGTACCAAAGCTTATAAAGTTTTTGTATTCTGTATATACTTCGACATCTCTAAATTCATTTAAGTTTACATAATCAACATTTGTCATCCCAATTTCTTCTCCTTGGTAAACAATTGGTGTTCCCGGCATGAAGTATAAAGAGTATGCTAACATTTTACCAGATTCATTATGATAAACAGAATCATTTCCATAATGTGAGATTACTCGCGGTTGGTCGTGGTTATGCCAGTAAATTATATTCCAGCCAACACCATCTAACATTTTAAACCATCTATCAAAGCTATTTTTGATTTCAACTACATTAATAATTCCTTTTGACCACTTTCCGGGAGTGAGACTATTACTAGCATCAAAATCGGCCCAGCAATGACCAAAATGAATTAACATATCGAATTCTTTATTAGCAAATCCACAATATTTTATCGCTTCTTCTCTAGAAGCACCACCAGCTTCGCCTAAAGTCATTACATCGTTAGGATAAAAGATTTCAGTTCCGAATTCTTCTAAGTATTCATGATGTTTCGGTAAACTAGAAAAATGCTCATATCCAGGGTGTGCATCAGGAAAATCCCAATTCTTTTCTAAATGGTTTGAAGCGTCAACTCTAAAGCCATCAACTCCTAAATCAATCCACCATTTAGTCATGATTTTTAATTCATTTCTCATTTTTTCATTTCGCCAGTTTAAATCAGGCATTTTTTTACTAAAGATATGAAGATAATATTCAGCTGTTGCTTCATTATATTCCCAAACAGGTCCGCCAAACCAAGAACGCCAATTAGTTGGCATAGCGCGTTTACCTGATTCATCATATTTTGGCTTTTGCCAAATATAAAAATCATGATATTTTAAGTGATTTACATGCTCTGGATCTTTTGCGGCTTTAAACCATTCGTGTTCATCTGATGTATGGTTTAAAACTAAATCAAAAATAACTTTTATGTCTCTATTATGCGCTTTTTCAATAAATTCTTTCACATCGTCTATCGTCCCATAATCTTTACTTACTTTATAAAAATCAGATATATCATAGCCGTTATCATCCATTGGTGATTGATAATGAGGAGAAACCCATAAAGCATTAACGCCTAAATTGACAAAATAATCTAATTTATTAATTAGACCTTTAAAATCACCAATACCATCATTATTATCATCTTTAAAACTACGAAGATAAACTTGATATATTATTGCGTCTTGCCACCATTTTCTTTCCATAAGGCATTCTCCTTTATGTAACTGAAATTATGTCAAAATGTAAATTATATTTATAATATTATTATACTACAAAAGAGTTAAAATATCTTGATTTATCGAAAAAATGAAACCGCTCTCATATTAGTATTTGCTTAATCTTGTGTTATAATTAATTATGTTTCAATATTGGAGGAAATTATGAGAAAAATTCGAATATTATTATTTATATTTTTAACAGCTATTGTAGGATTTGCGAGTATAAATACAAGCGTGCATGCGGCTACTGCTTCAAAGCTCGTTGTTCATTATCATCGATTTGATAACAGTTACTCTGGGTGGAGTTTATGGCTTTGGCCATACGAACCTGTTAGTAGTGGTGGAACTAATTATACCTTTAATGGTGATGATGCTTTTGGAAAATTATTTGAAATTGATTTAGCTGGGTCTCCTTTCGAGGACTCAACAGAAATTGGTGTTATCGTCAATTTAGGGAACTGGGCTGAAAAAGACATTGCAATTGATCGCTTTATCGACATGACTAACCCA
>CBDUWI010000136.1:0-4377 GCA_965370885.1 uncultured bacterium
GGAAAATGAAGAAATAATAGATTATGTAAATTGGAATCAATTTTTCAAATTTATTATATTGAGAACAGTTCCCCTGTTTTGGTTGCCTGCACATACAATTACATTTCTTCTTCCAAGCGAATATAGAATTGTCTTTGCGGCAATTTTAGGAATTCTTCTTGGAGTTATTCTTGCATTATTTAAAGGGGAAACCAATAATGAATATTAGACAAATTAAAAGGGAACTTGAGAAAGAATACATTATTAAAAAAAGAAGTTCAAGATATTATGATTTTATAATTATTCTGAATGACAAAGAATATATTGTCAAATTTCTGAATATTAAAATAAATACATTAATAACAATAAATTCAATCGATATATGGAATTTAAAAATTGGGAAAGCAGATGGTATTCGTTTTAAATCTTCTAGTTCTAATTTATTAAATCTAGGTGAATTTATGAAACAGGAAAACAAGATTATATTACTTAAAAATAAACCATACAAAATATTGCAACACATTAATGAATCTGACATCATAGATATTAGTAATAGTATCAAAAATGATAGTACTTATATAATATCTAATTTGCAAGAATTGAAAAATATTGAATAATCCCTCTTTATTGAAGGATTATTTATTTTCTTATTTATAATACTTATTTTCTTATTTATAAAGTAATTGAGACTTAGGTAAAAATGCTTTTAAATGTGCTATACTAAATGCGAAAACGGTTTAGTATAACTGTTAAAATGAGGTTCATTATGAGATTATATAATTTAGTAATTTTGATGCTATTAGTATTCATGTTTGGTTCTTGTGAAAGTAGTGAAAATGGCTCTGTGTGTGGAGAGGACGATTATATTATTAGCGGAATTTGCTATGATAGAACAGCACCAGAGTTTATTGGGTTAAACGATTTAGAGCTTTTTGTTGGCTCATCATTTAATCCGCTTTCGGGTATAACTGCAATTGACGCAAGAGATGGTGATTTAACAAAATTTATAACTTATCATGGTGATGTAGATGTAAATTCAGTTGGAACGTATTTCCTTAAGTATAGTGTTGAAGATCAAACAGGAAATATTAAAGAAGCAGTTCGATATGTAATAATTAAGTATGATATATCTAATTTATCTAATTTGCTTGTTAATGGCGATTTTACTTATGGATTAGATAATTGGATAATATATTCAGTAAGCAATGGTGGTAGTGGTGAATTTTCGGTTGATAATGGGGAATTAAAAGTAAATATAGTATCAATAAATTCAGGAATATATTGGGAACCAAGAATTCATAGTGAAGGAATCACATTGGAGAATAGTAAAACATATCAAGTTTCCTTTGAAGCTAAAAGTGTTTTACCTAGAAGTATCCATATTTTAATGGGGGAATTGTATAATACTGAACCTTGGTTTCTCGGGTTTCTAAGTATGGGAAAGATTTATAATCTGAACTCAGAATATCAAACTATTAGTTTTGAATTTACAATGTATAATGAAACAAATTATAATGGTTCGATACTATTTGAATTTGGTGATGTTCTTGGAAATATTGGACAAGATAGTTTATTAACAATTGTCTACATTGATAATGTTAGTATTAAAGAAATAGAGTAAGCAGATTAACAAAGGCATTAACAATATTTTGATGTTTGAATTTACGTATCTATCAATCAGTAATGTCTTTTAAAGGATTTAAACTTTAATGAAACAAGATGGAAAATAATCTGTTAATTATTGAAGATTTCTATATAAGAGGTTATAATATTTATAGAAATTACTTTCAGGTTAAAGACTTATATCATATTCCATTAAGTATTCATGTTTAATTTTGGGAGTTTGGGTATTCACCTAAAACTGTTAAGTGATTGAAAAATACATATTTTAGAAGGTGGAATAATGGTAACTATTAAAGATGTAGCTAAAAGAGCAGGATGTAGTATTACTACAGTCTCAAAAGCAATTAATGACTATTCTGATATTTCTATTAAGACTAAACAAAAAATATTGGATTTGTGTGATGAGATGGGATATATTCCCAATTTATCAGCAAGAAGTCTAGTTACACAAAAATCATTCACTATAGGCATAATCTTTGAAGAAATAACAGGAATAGGATTACAACATCCCTTATTTTCGAAAATATTGGAAAGCTTTAAGAGTGTCATCGAAGCCGAAGGCTACGATATAATGTTCTTATCAAAAAATATGGGGAAAAAGAATGGTTCATACTTACAACATTCAAAAAGAAAACAAGTAGAGGCTATTTTCGTATTATGTAGCGATTTTGTTAGTGATGAAATGCAAGATCTTTATAAATCAGATATACCAACAGTAGTAATTGATTATGGTTATGCAGGAGTAAAAAATGTTACTTCAAATAATCGTGAAGGCGTTAAACAAGCAGTAAAATATTTTAGAGATTTAGGACATAAGAAAATTGCAAATATATACGGTGGCGAATATTTGTATATAGGTAATCAAAGAAAATTGTTCTTTGAAACAGCAATGGCAAAGTATGGATTAGATTTACGCGAGGAATTCATGGTGTCAGGCGAGTTTTTTTCAAAAGAAGATGGATTCAAAGCTATGAATGAAATCCTAAAATTAGAAGATCAACCAACAGCTGTATTTTGTGCTAGTGATATGATTGCTATTGGAGCAATTCAAGCTATTTCAGAAGCTGGTAAAAAGGTACCTGATGATTATTCAATTATTGGTTTTGATGGGATTGATATTGGGCAACTCATATCTCCAAGATTGACAACAATTAAACAAGATTCTCGTAAAATGGGAAAAATTGCTGCTTTTCATATTTTGAAGATGATTGATGAGAAAATTGTTAAGAAGATTGGAGAAACTATTACTGTTGACACTTATCTAATCAATGGCGAAACTACTAAAGTATTAAGATAGGAGAAAATTTATGAAACTTTTAAAGCATTTCGATTTTGTAAATCAAGAAGAACTTGATTTAGATTTTTGGAATATTCAAGTTGGCGAAAAATGGGCAAATGAAGAGCTCCAACATTATGTAGATAAGAAAGAAAACCTATATTTTAATAATGGGCTAGTAATTAAGGCAACTATGAATAATGGAATTTATGAGAGTTCTCGAATAAATACAAAAGGTAAATTTTTCTTCAAATATGGCAAAATTGAATTTTTAGCAAAAGTTTCAAAAGGTATAGGTACTTGGCCAGCAATTTGGATGATGAGCGAAGAAAGTAAGTATGGCTCATGGCCAAAAAGCGGTGAAATAGATATTATGGAGCATGTTGGTAGAGATATAGATAAAGTATTTTTATGCTTACATACTGAAACACATAATCATCGTAATGATAAACAATATTTTACTGATTATTTTCAAAAAGGATTGAGTGATGATTTTCATACATATTCGATAAATTGGGATAGTAGTTCAATAACATATTTTATCGACAATATAGAAATTATTAAATATACAAAAGGGGAGAAAAATTTTGATGCTTCCGTTAAAGGATGGCCTTTTGATGAGGATTTTTATCTTATTTTGAATCTTGCAATTGGCGGAAAATTTGGCGGTACAGTTGATGATTCTTCATTTCCTCAAGAATTTATTATTAAAGATATAAAAGTATATCAATAAAAAATACTCCTTCTTGAGTATTTTTTTATTTTAAGAATGTGATATAATGGATAAGAGAGGTGGTCTATTTGAAAATATTAATTACTGGATTCGAACCATTTTTAGAAAATGATGAGAATCCAACTAGTGAAATTATCAAATTACTACCTAATAGCATTTATGGTAATACGATAATAAAGATTGAACTACCTGTTGTTTTTGATCAATGTTTTGACGAATTACTTCCTTTAATAATAAATCATAGCCTGGATATAATTATTAATCTCGGTCTTTCTGGTGAGAGAAAATCAATCCGCATTGAGAGAACGACTATTAATATTGACGATTCGAAATTTCCAGATAATATAGGGAATATACATCGTGATAAGATAATAAAAACCAATGGTGAAAATGCTTATTTTTCTTCATTACCAATTAGAAGTATAATTAAAAATATCGAAGTTAAAAAGACACCAGTTATTATTTCAAATTCGGCTGGAACATATGTTTGTAATAATTTAATGTATCATGTTCTTCATTACATAAAGGAAAATAATCTTAATATTAAAGCTGGATTTATTCACGTTCAATTTATGACAAAACAATTTAACAAGAAAAGTGATTTTACTTTAGATTTAGATATTATGTTAGAAGCGACAATAATGCAATAAAAGCTTGTTTATAGAAGAAAAGAGGGATTGTTATGGAAGTTGAAAAATTTAAATTAAGTGGAAAAAAAGGTGTAGAATTAAGCGGTTTTAAAGTCATCCCAGATGGTGAAGTAAAA
>CBDUWI010000137.1:0-4373 GCA_965370885.1 uncultured bacterium
TAAGGTCTCCCTTATTTTGATTAATTTTATTCTTCTGTTACATCTGTTTCTTCAGCACCTTCCGTACCTTCAACATCTTCAGCACCTTCAGCTTCTTCATCAAGTTCAACTTCCACAACTTCTTCCTTCATTGGTTCAAGGAAACTACATACTGTTTGTTCTAAATCATTTAGGATTTTAATTCCTTCAGTTACAACAACATCTTTTACTAAAAATGGTTTATTAAATTCAACATTTGTCAAATCAATTTCAATTTGTGCTACTCCACTAGTAACTGAATATTCAACATCAAGATCATTAAGATTAATAAATAATACTAATCCTGTTTCACTAACAGCTTCTTTACCATGGAAAACCAATGGTATTTTAGAAGTGATTGTATCATCACTTGAAAGTTTAATTAAGTCAAAATGATTGATTTTTGAATTATTAGATAATGATTTTTGAATTTCCTTAATATAAACTAAATGTTTCTCTTTATTAAGATTAATTTCAAAAGTCATATTTACTCCATATTTTCGATAAGCTTTCATAAGTTCTAAATACTCTGTTTGGATTGGTGTTGACTCTATCCCTTTACCGTAAATTACACCAGGAACACAATTTTGTTTTCTTACCTCGTGTATCGGTTGTACTCTTTCTTTTAATTTCATAATCTCGCTCCTTCTTAATAAATATATACTATATAAACAGTATACCACATACCATTATATGTCAATATTTTTTGAATAACTAGTAGTATTTTTATTATTTTAATTACTCAAAACTTTATTTGATTTACAGGACATAAAAAAAGGCATCAGCCTTTTTTAATAAATTTGTATGGCTAGCAGAGGAGTTGTTAATAATTTAAACAAGTTTAGCTCTGGCACTATCAATATTTATTAAAATTCTTTTAATCAAACTTTATAATCATTTTACTCAATAATTTGTTAAATGTTACAAATAATTTAATCGTACAAGATAATATTGCTACTAGATTTATTACTAAAACTAATTACACAACTCCTACTGCGTCACCTGGTGCTGCCAGACATAGAAATTTATTAATTCGTTTATAAATTATTGTATTACCTTACAATATTATTATACTATTTATCAAAAATATTACAAGGATTATAAGTTTATTGTAAACATATAAGATAGATTAAATGTAACTAGTCATTTAAAATCCATTTACCATACAAATAAAAATCTGATGCAGGCATTGTTGTGAATGGATATACTGTTTTTAATATATCATCGCAATACCAGCCGTCAAGAGTATAACCTTCTTTTATAGGAATATATGCTTCAGTTACTTGAAAAAGGTCATATGTAACACTTTGATATAAAATTGCTTTAGAAGATGTAATTTCTACAGGAGCATATATATCTCTTCTAATCGTTTCTCCAAGTTGTCCTAGAGTATTGTTTCCCCAGCCAAACACTCTTCCATCACTGGTAGTAGCCATTGAATGATCAGTTCCTAAAATTACTTCGATTATTATTTCTCCTTCATTTAAACTAAAATTTGCTGTGATTTCTGTTGGATTTGGTTCAACATCATTATAAACCTTTGTCCCATCGCCAAGTTGTCCGTAGTTGTTTAATCCCCAAGTGAAAATTCTTCCCTCGTTGGTTATTACTGAGGAATGAAAACTTCCTAATGACACTTCTGTGAAAGTTTCTCCAGTGTTTAAATTAAAATTTTCGGAAATATCGATTGGTGATGCATGAATTTCAAGATCAATTGTTCCAATTCCCAGTTGCCCCTCTATATTATATCCCCAAGTAAAGATTCTTCCTTCACTGGTGATAGCCATGGACTGAGCCCAGCCAAGTGATACATCTATAATTTTTTCTTCTATATTTAAGTTGAAATAGTTTGTTGAATCTGTTGGAATAATTTTTCTTGATGTTGATCCGTCTCCTAATTGTCCATATTGATTAGATCCCCACATGAAGATTCTTCCATCTGAAGTGATTGCTGAAGAATGAACAAGCCCTAATTCTAATTTTGTGATAGTTTCTCCGATATTTAAAGAGAATCTATCTGTTATTTCTATCGGTAAAGAATCAATATTATCGAATGTTGATCTGGCATTTCCAAGTTGCCCAGATGAATTAGAGCCCCAAGTAAATATTCTTCCTTCACTAGTAACAGCTGAGGAATGATTACCTCCTAATGATACATTTGTGATTTTTTCTCCAACGTTTAAATTAAATTTTGCTGTAATATCTATTGGTGTGTTGTTTCCATTGTAAAATCCATCAACTGTCCCATCGCCAAGTTGTCCGCAATTGTTTAATCCCCACGTAAATATTCTTCCTTCACTTGTTATTGCAGAAGTAAAATAATCTCCTAATGATACATCGGTGATTTTTTCTCCTGTGCTTAAATTAAAATTTTCTGTTATTTCTGTTGGTAGGTCTGGAGCATCACTTAAATCAAGTTCAAAAATGTCATCTGTTGAACCATTTCCTAATTGACCTTCAAAATTACGCCCCCAAGTAAATATTCTTCCTTCACTAGTAACAGCTGATGAATGATTACCTCCTAATGCAAAATTAATTATTGTTTCACCAAAGTTCAGCTGAATACTGCTAAATGTATCATGAATAAAATAGTAATTTATATCGTACTGATTAATCACCCATTTTGCATAGAGGGTAATTTCATTATTCACAACACTAGTAGTAAAATCCCATTTCTCATCCAATGTCACACCAAAATCAGCACTCGTATACCATCCTTCTAGTGTATAGTTTTCTTTTATTACTTCAGGAATAGAAATCGTACTTCCTTCTTCTAAGGTTATAGCGCTCAATTCGCTAGCTCCATCAGTATTAAAATATACAGTATATTCCTCAATCTTTTCTTCGCATCCTGTAAGTATTATAACTGTTGTTATTACACTTAAGAAGATAAGTAATTTTTTCATAAAATCATCCTTTATCATGCTTTATTGTAAAAATAGAAGTCAGTAAATAAATTCAATTTCGTTCTAACGGTTTTTAAAACCGAGAATTTAATAACTATTAAGGCATTAATAATTCAGGAAATGCAATATCTATCCACATTTCATTAAATCTTGTTTCATCTCCTAAAATTGTTACACTTGTTAAGAGGTTAGAAGCAAATGCACCGTAGCCTATTGCTGTGACACTATCGGGAATTGTTATACTAATTATTTGATTATAATAAAATGCACCGTAGCCGATTGTTTTAACACTATCGCCAATTATTACACTATCCAATTGATTATAACGAAATGCACCTTCGCCGATTGTTGTTACGCTATTTGGAATTGTTACACTTGTTAAATTATTATTATTAAATGCATCTTTATTGATTGTTGTTACACCATCGGGAATTGTTACACTTGTTAAATCATTATTAGCAAATGCACTTTCGCCGATTGTCGTTACTTGTATGCCGCCAATTGAACTAGGAATTACTGCATTATTTGGCGCAGAAACATGATATTTAGTTATTACAATTTCAGTATTATAATTTATATATATATAATTAAAATCATCTGACAATAATTGAACAATTATGGTTATTTTTTCGATACTGATATTACCGTCACTATCAACTATTGAATATACTACATCTTGATTACCAAGAGATAATTGAGTTGTATCAATAATATTTACGGTAATATTACTTGTTAAATCTCCATCTAAATTATCAGTTGCTGTTAAGCCTAGACTTAGTAAGTCTACTTGATCTCCCTGTTGAATTATTAGGTCTTCTGGTATATTCGAAAAAACTGGAGCTTGTTCTTTATCTTCGCTTCCACATGCTCCTAAAATAGCGATTGAAAAACCACCTAAAACTAAACTTATTGTATATAATAATTTCTTCATCTAATCATCACCTTTTCAAACATTTTACCATATAAATAGAAGTCAGTAAATAACTTCTAAATTATATTAACAGAGTTGCAAACTTAAAGTACAAAACCACGTAGTTATTCTTTCTTCAGCAATAAGAAAGCAACGGAAATTGCCAGCCAAAACATCGGTAGAAATACAAAACTTAGCCAATATAGTCCACCTGTTATAAATGTCATAATCAAACCAAAAATAATAAGATTCAAACTTATTACTAAAACTACGATAGCTTTCGATTTCAAACTCATAATGACCTCCTTGATTTTAAATTTAGTTAAACAACACCTTCCCTTAATTATACTACTTCTTAAGAAAAAGAAAAAGCTAAGAGATTTTTCTTTTAACTTTTATTTATGATGGAATTCTGTTGGTGATTCTAAATATCTTTTACTTATTGGAGATTTACAACGTTAGTTGCTAATCACTATTTACAAGATTCGTGAACACTCCCACCACTTAATTGAGTAACTCAATTTGAAGAGGGGGCTTCT
>CBDUWI010000138.1:0-4358 GCA_965370885.1 uncultured bacterium
TCTATTTTTCCAAACCTCTTAATTGCTTCATCAATAATTCTTTTAGAATCTTCAAAATTAGAAACATCACCTTTGATAATCATACCTTTACCACCAAAGTTTTCAACATGTGCTAAAAGGTCTATAGCTAAATGTTCATCAAATAAATAATTGATAACAACATTTGCTTTTTTCGCTGCGAATTGTAAACAAATCTCTTTGCCAATTCCGGTATTACCGCCAGTTACAATAACTGTTTTTTCTGCAAAAGAACTCATTTTATTCCTCCTTTAAGAATTTTAATAACTCATTTAATGAAATTGTATCTTCAACATTATATATGTTTAAATTTTTATCTATTCTTTTGACAAAACTAGATAATATTTTCCTTGGCCCAATTTCAATAAAAGTGTCAACACCTTTTTTTATTAATTTTTCAACCATCTGATAGAAAAGTACACTATTATTAATTTGTTTAACCATACTATCTTTTATGTTTGATTTATAGAAATTTCCTGTAACGTTAAGTAATAATCCATCCTTCGGCTCATTTAATTCAATATCATTTAAATACTTACGAAAATTTATACTTGCTTCACTCATTAAATCAGTGTGAAAAGCACCACTTGTATTTAAGATAATCACTCTTTTTGCACCTCGATTTAAAGCGAGCTCATTAACCCGCAAAACAGCACTTTCTTCACCGCTTATAATCAATTGACCATAAGTATTATAGTTTGCGATTTTAACATAACCATCTTGATCAAAGATTATTTCTTCTAAGATGTGTGATTCTAATCCAATTATAGCACTCATTTTACCGGAAGCTTTTTTTGTTGCTTGATCCATTAATAAGCCTCTATTTTGCAAGATCTTTAGCCCCGTCTCAAAATCGAATACACCACTATTATATAGTGCACCATATTCACCTAAAGATAACCCGATATTGTAATTAGATTGTACATTATTGCTTTTCAAAACTTCTAAGATAGCAACATGCATTGTAAACATAGCTACCTGCGTATAAAGTGTATTATTTAGTTTTTCTAAATCATTAAAAATAATGTCTTTTATACTGTATCCAAGAATTAAATCAGCTTGATCAAATATAGCTTTTGCTTCGGCAAAATTCTCGTATAAATCTTGACCCATTCCTAAGTACTGAGAACCTTGACCAGAAAACATAAATGCAATGTTCACTATAACTCTCCCCTTTGCACTCTACTACCGATAAATAGATCATCTAGAATGTCTTTTATACTTTTAATTTCTTTAACTAGCCCAGCACATTGCCCTGCCATAAAACTACCCTTATCAAGATCACCATTAAGTACAGCTTTATTTAAAGATCCAAGAGTTAATAACTCAAGTTCTTCCAATGTAATATTTCCACTTTTTGTCATTTCTAAATATCTTCTTGACATTTTATTTTTAAGCACTCTAACAGGAGCACCAGTTAATCTACCAGTAACTACTGTATCAGTATCTCTTGCTTTACATACTTTATTCTTATAGTTAATATGAATTGGGCATTCATTACTAGCTAATAAGACAGTCCCAATTTGAATACCGCGTGCGCCTAATACAAAAGCAGCATCTAACCCACGTGAGTCAGCAATACCACCAGCGGCAATAACTGGAATAGAAACAATATCGCTTACCTGTGGAACTAAAGTAAATGTTGTTAACTCACCAATATGTCCACCAGCTTCTGTTCCTTCAACAATTAAAGCATCAGCTCCACCTCTTGCTAATCTTTTGGCAAGTGCCACACTAGGAACAACAGGAATAACGATAATTCCCGCTGCTTTCCATTTTTCCATATAGATACCAGGATTACCAGCACCTGTAGTAATAACTTTAACGCCTTCTCTTATAACCATATCGCTAATAGATTCAGCGTGAGGACTTAATAACATAATATTAACTCCGAATGGTTTGCTTGTTAGTTCTTTTGTTTTTCTAATTTCTTCCCTAACCCTGTTTACATCCCAACCACCACTACCAATTACTCCAAGTCCCCCAGCATTACTAACCGCTGCAGCTAGTACATGTGTTGCAATGTTCGCCATTCCTCCTTGAATAATAGGATATTCAATGTTTAGTAATTCCCTAATGTCTTCCATATTTCCTCCTAAAGTTCAATTAATGCTCCACCCCAAGTAAGACCCCCACCAAAGGCAACTGTAATGAACTTATCTCCTTTTTTTAAATACTTAGTTTTTATTGCTTCATCAATTGCTAGTGGCACACTAGCAGAAGATGTATTACCGTATTTTCCAATATTTAAAAACATTTTATCCATACTGAAATTAAGATCTCTTGCAGCTTTATCGATAATTCTTTCATTGGCTTGATGAGCAACAATGAAATCTAAATCTTCTAAAACCATATTGCTATTTTCTAAAAGAGCTTTTACCGTTTTAGGCAATATACGTGTAGCAAATTTAAATACTTCAGTACCCTTCATATGAATATGATCTTGTTGGCTTATAGCATTCACAGCCGGATCTTTAATAGCAACGTTATTACAAATAAGTAAATCCTCTGAATCTCCTCTTGAACCACAAATTATATCTTTAATATTATTCGTTTCACTTTTTTTAATAATCATTGCTCCAGCTGCATCACCAAATAAAACACAGGTATTGCGATCGCGCCAATCAGTTAACCTCGTTAATGTTTCCGCTCCAACAATAAGTGCTGTATGATAAGAACCACTCTTTATCATTTTATCAGCAACATTTAAAGCATAAATAAAACCACTACATGCGGCATTAATATCAAAAGTCATAATCTCATTTAATCCTAATCTAAATTGTAACATTTGACTAACTCCTGGAAAATATCTATCAGGAGTAACTGTTGCAACAATTACTAAATCAATTTCACTTTTATCGATATTAGCATCTTTAATTGCTTTTAAAGATGCTTCATACGCTAAATCTGTTGTATCTTCATCAGTAACAATATGACGTTCTTTTATACCAGTTCTTGAATATATCCATTCATCATCAGTTTCAACAAATTGTTTTAAATCATCATTAGTTAATATTTTTTTAGGAACATAACTTCCAGTTCCGCTAATTTTTGTGTAAATCATGTTTCCATCTCCTATAAGTTATCATAATTGAATCTTTGGAAGAATCCAAATTGGCGATATTTATCTATTCTTTTATCGCGCAATGCAAATCCATCTAATTTATTTAATTCATATAATTCTTCTAAAATAGCTTTTTTCGTATGTTTAAAAGTCTCAATTTTATTAAAATGAGCTCCCCCCAATGGTTCTTTAATTATTCTATCAATGATACCAAATTCTTCTAAATCATAGCTTGTCAGCTTCATAACTTCCGCAGCTTTTTTAGCTAGTGTTGCGTCTTTCCATAAAATACTAGCGTATCCTTCTGGACTTAAAATAGAATATATTGCATTTTCTAACATTAATACTTTATTAGCAACTCCAAGAGCTAAAGCTCCACCACTTCCACCTTCGCCAATAATTACAGCGATAATCTGAACAGTAAATGAACTCATCTTTAAAATATTTCTCGCAATAGCTTCTGCTTGCCCTCTTTCTTCAGCACCAAGTCCAGGATAAGCACCAGGTGTGTCAATTAAAGTAATAATTGGTCTTTTAAACTTTTCAGCTTGTTTCATTAACCGTAAAGCTTTACGATATCCCTCAGGATGAGGCATTGCGAAATTTCGTTCTAAATTTTCTTCTAAAGTCTTTCCTTTTTGTTGGGCAATGATTGTCACAACATTACCATTAATAGAACCGATACCACCGATAATAGATTTATCTTCACGATATAGTCTATCACCATGTAGTTCAATGAAATCTTTACAAAGGTAATCAATAAATTCTAAAGAAGTCGGTCTTAACTGATGCCTTGCTAGTAAAACCCTATCCCATGCAGTAAGATTAGTCATTGCTGTTTGTTTATATTTTTCAATTTCTTCTTTTAATTTCTCAATTACTTCTTCATTATCAAGTTCATCAATTTTGCTTTCTAACTCACGAACTTTTCGTTCTTTAGCTAAAATATCCATCATTGATCTTCCCTCCTATGCATTGAAAGTAATCTCGATAAAACATCTTTTAAATCATGTCTATTTACTACCTTATCAATAAATCCTTTATCTTCTAAAAATTCAGATCGTTGAAATCCTTCTGGTAATTTTTGTTTTATTGTTTGTTCTATTACCCGCGGACCAGCAAAACCAATTAAAGCATTAGGTTCAGCTAAGATAATATCACCTAATGAGGCAAAACTAGCTGTCACTCCACCGGTTGTTGGATGAGTTAAAACACTAATGTAGAGATAACCTAAATCAGAATGCCTTAAAACTGCTTGGCTTGTTTTTGCCATTTG
>CBDUWI010000139.1:0-4349 GCA_965370885.1 uncultured bacterium
AACAGAAACATTCCCTTTATATCTTCAATGGGACAAGGGAATAAATATCATCCCGAATTATTAGAAATAACTGACATTACAAAAACAAGTTATTGCCCTGTAGCAAAAGTTATTCGTAAAAAATTAAAGGAAGAAAAGATAATTGGTAAAGTACCAGTAATCTATTCTAAAGAAGAACCTTCACAGATAGGACCAAAATCTAGTAGCCCTTCATCAAACTCATACGTACCAGCTACAGCAGGACTACTCGCTGCAAGTTATATCATAAACACGATTATTGGGAAATCTAATAAATAAAAAGAGGTGAAATAAATGAAAACTATTGTACTAGCCGGGGGTTGTTTCTGGGGAGTAGAAGCATATTTTAAACAATTAGATGGTGTAACTGAAACAGATACAGGTTATATAGGGGGAAAAGGTAAAGCTACCTATGAAAAAGTTTGTAATAGCTCAGGTCATGCTGAATCAGTCCACATTCTTTACGATGAAAATATCATTTCCTTAAAAAAGATATTAGATCATTATTTCAATATAATCAATCCAACTTCGATAAATAAACAAGGAAACGATTTTGGAGTTCAATATCGCTCAGGTATATTTAACTACACCGAAGAACAATTACCTTTTATCCAAAACTACTTAGTAGTTAGACAAAAAGAATTTAAGAGGAAATTAGCGGTAGAATTAGCGACAGACTTAACATTTTATAAAGCAGAAGAACAACATCAAGACTATCTAGCTAAAAATAAAGATGGTTATTGTCATATAAATTTAGATAGCTATAAAAATATAGAGTAGGTTATTTTATGAATAAAGTACTAATTATAGGAGCTCAAAATATTGACATATTTGCTAGCACAGATAATTCTTATATTTTAAAAGACTCAAATCTTGCAAAGATCCATATTGCCTATGGCGGTGTTGCGAGAAACATCGCAGAAAATCTTCGAAGAATGTCTAATAAAATATCATTTATCACTGTCTTTGGTGATGATCACTTTTCTTTACAAGCCAAAAACAGTTTACTAAATTTAGACATTGATATTAGTGAAAGCCTATATTTAAAAAATACTTCAAATAGCGTCTATTTAGGTGTTATGGATAATGATAACGACCTTTTCTTAGGACTAAACGATATGGCAATATTAGAAGAATTGTCTATTCCTTTTTTCAAATCTAAAATCGACTATATCTCTAAATTTGATATCTTAATAATCGATAATAATTTAACACTAGAAGCAATAGAATACTTATTAGCTAACTATTACAATAAAACTATTATTATGGATGGAGTTAGTACAATAAAAGTAAAAAAAATCATGAACTATCTCCCTTTTATCGACTACTTAAAAGTTAACCGTTTAGAATTAAATCAACTATCAGATAAAGAAACAATAGTTGAACAATTTGAAGAACTTCATTTTAAAGGAGCTCATACACTAATCGTAACTAGCCAAGCAAGTGAAATATTTTTATCAACAAAAGCTAAATCACTAAAAACATACCCAATTCCTATCAAACAAATAATCAATTCCTCAGGTGCAGGAGATGCCTTTTTAAGCGGTTTTGCTCATGGGGTTATTCATAATCTAAATAATAAAGAAAAGTTATCCTACGCGAAAAAACTAGCTTATTTAACCTTATTAGCTAAAAACTCGACAAATGAACACCTAAGTTTAAAAGAGGTGAAGAAGATAAATGGATAAATATTTAGAATATAGTGATGAAGTATTGCATGCTATAAAAAACAATTTACCTATCGTGGCGTTAGAATCTACGATAATATCTCACGGTATGCCTTATCCGCAAAATGTCCAAACAGCTTTAGAGTGCGAGAAAATTGTTCGTGATAATGGTTGCGTCCCCGCTACAATAGCTATCTTAAACGGCAAACTTAAAATAGGTCTTAATTCTGATGAAATAGATTATCTTGGAAAACAAGGAACAAAAATCGTAAAAACTTCCAAAAGAGATATAGCCTATAACGTTGCTAATTCTATTGATGGAGCAACAACTGTTTCAGCAACAATGTTTATCGCTTCCCTTGGTAATATACACGTATTTGCTACCGGCGGAATCGGTGGCGTTCACCGCAGAGCTGAAACATCGTTTGATATATCTGCAGATTTAGAAGAACTAGCAATAACAAATGTCTTAGTAGTTTGCGCTGGCGCTAAATCAATTTTAGATTTAGGGAAAACACTAGAATATTTAGAAACTAAAGGCGTTCCCATTATTGGCTATCAAACAAATACATTACCAGCATTTTATACTAGAGAATCAGACTATAAAGTAAACTTTAGAATTGATACTCCAAAAGAAATAGCTAATGTATTTAACGCGAAGTTAGATTTAAACTTACTTGGTGGTATGCTCGTTACCAACCCAATTGCTGCAAAATATTCAATGGATAAAACATTAATTACTAAAGCCATTAATAATGCTTTAATTGAAATGGATAACCTAAAAATAATTGGCAAAGAAACTACACCTTATTTATTAGCGAAAATAGCTGAAATAACAAAAGGTAATTCCTTAAAAGCAAACATCGAATTAGTTTATAATAACTGTCAATTAGCTAGTCAAATAAGCTTACAACTAAATTTATTGCGAGGTGCATAAAATGAAAAGAACAAATTATATTTCTTGGGATGAATACTTTATGGGAGTAGCAATCCTATCAGCTAAAAGATCAAAAGACCCAGAAACACAAGTAGGTGCTTGTATCATTAATAATAAGAAAAGAATCATTGGTATCGGCTATAATGGTTTTCCTTATGGAGTTGACGACGATGATTTCCCTTGGGATAATGATGGTAATTATCTTGATACAAAATATCCTTACGTAGTCCACGCTGAAGCAAACGCTATTCTTAACTCGACTGTCAGTTTAGAAAATGCTACTTTATACGTTACGCTTTTTCCTTGTAATGATTGCGCAAAATTAATTATTCAAAGTGGGATTAAAGAATTAGTATTTTTAGAAGACAAATACGAATTAGAGGATTCGTTCATCGCCTCAAAAAAAATGTTGGATAGCGCTAAAATAGTTTATCGAAAAATGCCTAAAATAGGCATTGATTTACAAAAATGAAGATAACATTTATTAGATTTAAAAGATTAATAATCGTCTTCTTATCATTAGCTATACCACTAACATTTATTAGTATTTTCAGAATAGAATATTCTTTTACAGCTCCTGGTTTTAATGACGATATAAGTACGTTTATTGTCGTTAATAGTGAGTTTGAAAGCAGTGGATCTTTTCATACAACAAGCGTTATTTCCGTCGATAAAATAACAATATTACAATATTTAATTGGACAATTAGAATTTAGTGTAACTGTCGATGAGTTTCCTGAGTATTTCGATGATATTGACATCGATGATTTAAATGTTATTAGTTATTTAATGAAAGATGATTCACTTTATACGAGTTTAATCGTTGGGATAATGTACTCTGGTTCCTTAATAGATTTTGAAACTTACTCAACCGTTTATTTAACTTTTGATTATCTCGATGAAGATTCATTAGTTATTGGTGATAAAATACTCGAAATTAATGGTCAAACTGACTTAACAGAAGTATTAAATAATATTGAATGTTTAGATGTAGTAAGTTTTAAAGTTTTAAGAGACGGTGAAGAATTGACTGTAACAGCCACTAGTAAACTTCACGATAATGGAACTTGTTCAATTGGCGTTTATTTAAAAGATTTCTCTGAGATAATTTCAACAGAAGTTGATTATACTTTAATCGATACAGTAACAGGTGGACCAAGTGGTGGCTTAATGCAGTCACTTTATATTTATAACGAATTAACTGAATTTGATATAACACACGGCTTAAAAATAGCCGGTACTGGAACTATTGATGTTCTTGGTAACGTTGGTTATATCGGTGGCGTAAAACAAAAAATTCTTACAGCTGACATTAACGGCATCGATATCTTTTTTATACCTTATCTTAGCGATACTGAAAATGATAATTATATCGAAGCATTAGAAGTATATAACTCAATAGAAACTGATATGATACTTGTAGGTATTAGTGATTTTTCCGACGCATTAGAATATTTGTTAAACTATGAAAGTGGTGAGACGAATGATTAATGATAAAACGATGAAATTAAAAGATTTAACTAAACACTACTTAAAAAAAGAAATATTAAAAAGCTTTTTAACAGGGTTCATCTTTTTTATGCTCCCTGCAGCTATACTTATATTACTAACTGTAAATATTAGTGTGTGATTTTTTTCCAATAAATATTTAATTATACAAGAAGCAATGTAACCACCTCCGCCGGTAACCAATATTGGTTTGTTAAAAATAATACTTATCATTGTGT
>CBDUWI010000140.1:0-4346 GCA_965370885.1 uncultured bacterium
ACGTGCTTTAATCCAATAGAACCAATCAGGATAATCTTTAATTAAATCATTATAAACAGCATTTGTTCTTGGTATTATATCAATCATTACTCTCATATCTAAAATATGACAAGCTTCGACAAAAGCCTGAAATTCTTCATCTAATGTCATTAAGTTTTTTGTAAGTGGATCTTTTAAATTAGGATCGAGTTCATTAAAGTTAGATACACCATAAGGACTCCCTAAATCACCTTTTTTATCTTTTAAACTGAATTTAGATATTGGTACCATATATACTACATTAACAACCATTTTTTTAAGAAGAGGAAGAAGTGATAACATCTTAACAAATGAACCAGTTTCAGACATATTATAAATATTATTATCTTCAAGTTTTCCAGAGCGATCGCTGTCCCAAGCAGCGCTTGTCCGGATCATTGTTGAATAGACAACACTTTCTCTTATCCAGTCGCCACCTCTATAAGCTTTAGAATGCTTTTTATTTTTTATTTTAGAAAGAGAATTCTGATAATTTAAATTTCTTAATTTATTTGGTAAAATATAATCTTTTATTACAGATGCATAAAAGTCGTATGGATTTACTATTAATTCATTTGTTGGTGTTTTAATAAATTTTGACTTATCATAATCAAAACAATTCCATAAATCTGGAACTGTGTAATTGAATATAGTTGTGCCTTTATTTGTATCTAATGTCTTTAAAAGTTTTTCGAGTTTTAATAATTCCATATTATCAACTTCTTTCATGCTTAATTATATATTACTTTTCTTGGAAATCAAGTTAAAACAAAAATGTGAAAACGCTACCATATAAGGTAATAGACTATCATTTAAAACATAATAGTAGTATAATAATTGCGATGAGGTGATTATTATGAGAAAACCAGTTATGTTATTAATAATGGATGGCTACGGAATTAGTGATAGCATAGAAGGTAACGCAGTTAAAATGGCTAAGACACCTAACTTAGATATTTTAAGAAAAGAGTATCCAACGAACTATTTAAGTGCTCATGGGTTAAATGTTGGTTTACCCGAAGGACAAATGGGTAATAGTGAAGTAGGACATTTAAACTTAGGTGCCGGAAGAGTTGTGTTTCAATCTTTAACAAGAATTAATCAAGCGGTAAAAGATGGAAGTTTTTTTGAAAATGAAGCTTATTTACATGGAATACTGAATGTACTTGAAAATGATTCAGCATTGCATATATTTGGATTATTAAGTGATGGGGGAGTTCACTCTCACATTACCCATATAAAAGCATTATTTGATTTAGCTAAAAGTAAAGGTGTTAAGAAAGCTTATTTGCATGCTTTTTTAGATGGAAGAGATGTTCCACCTAAATCTGCAATTACTTATATTGAAGATTTAGAAAATCATTTGAAAGATATTGAGTTTGGGCAAATAGCTAGTATTCATGGAAGATACTATGGTATGGACCGTGATAAAAACTGGGATCGTGTTCAAGTGTCATATGATATAATGGCGAATGCTAAAGGTAAAAAAGCAGCTTCAGCAAGTGAAGGAGTACTTGCTTCTTATGAAAAAGGAGTAGTAGATGAATTTGTTGTTCCTTTTAATGTTGTTAAAGAAGGAATTGTTCAAGATAAAGATACAATTATATTTGCTAATTTTAGACCTGATAGAGCGATTGAAATCGGAACTGCGATGTCTAATCCAACTGCATCGGGATTAAATTATAAAAAAGGACCAAAAGATATTACTTTTGTTTCTACTATGTCTTACAGTGAAAATGTGATTGGCGAAATTGCTTTTGAACTTCAAGTGTTATCAAATATGTTTGGTGATGTTGTAAGTGAAGCGGGATTAAATCAATTACGCATAGCTGAAACAGAAAAATATGCTCATGTTACATTTTTCTTTGATGGTGGGATG
This sequence comes from uncultured bacterium, assembly GCA_965370885.1. Lineage (GTDB taxonomy): Bacteria > Bacillota_I > Bacilli_A > Izemoplasmatales > Izemoplasmataceae > JAFGXW01. The sequence goes on from CBDUWI010000140.1 coordinate 1,898, forward strand.
GATAAAGAAATTAAAAATAGTAAAAGAGTCTTAATTGATTCTCCAAAAGTCGCAACATACGATTTACAACCAGAAATGAGTGCCTATGAAGTTACTGATAAAGTATTAGAAGAAATTGAATCAAATGAACACGATGTAATTATATTGAATTTTGCTAATTGTGATATGGTTGGGCATACTGGCGTTATTCCTGCAGCTGTTAAAGCTGTTGAAGTGGTTGACGAATGCGTTGGGAAAGTAGTAGATGCTATTTTAGACAAAGGTGGAGTAGCTTTAGTTACTGCAGACCACGGTAATGCTGAAAAAATGCTTGATGAAAATGGTGAAATATTTACAGCACATACAATAAATAAAGTGCCAGTAATTATTACTAATAAAGAAATAGCTATTAGAGACGGTGGAGTGCTTGCTGATATTGCACCAACATTGTTAGAATTCTTAAATGTGCAAAAACCAGCTGAAATGACTGGGAAAAGTATTGTAATCAAAAAAGTGGTTTAATCCTCTTTTTATTATGGTATAATAATTGCGGTGATTTTATGAAAAATATTAAATTAAATGATTTATTTTATGTAATTTTAGTTGGATTCTTAGCTTCTATAGTTGTTGGTATTGGAATAGGTATTATTGAATATGTCTTATATATAACAATTGGGCTTACATTAAGAATCTTCTTCTTTATCGGTGTTTACTTTTTAGCAGGATATATTAGAAGACAATATGTTGAAAGTGCAATGATATACCAAATATTAGCTGTTATATTCACGATAAATGGATATTTCTTAAGCATAATAATATCTAATGTTTTAGATGCGGGAATAGATCAATTAGGATACTTTCTAAATTTTATTTATTCGTTAGATTTTTTATTGTATTATTTTGATCCAAGAGTGATTTTTTCTTCGGGAGCTTATGATTTGATTGAGTACTTGTTTCTCTTCATTTCTTGTACTATTGCCTACATAAAAACTAAATGATTGAAAGTGTTTTCAATTAATGAATATTGTTTGTAAAGTAATTTTTTTTATTCTATAATACAATTGTATGATAATAATTATAATATATATAAAAGGAGATGTTTTAAATGCCATACATTACTGATGTATACGCAAGAGAAGTTTTAGATTCACGTGGAAATCCAACTGTTGAAGTTGAGGTTTATACAGATTCAGGAGCATTTGGGAGAGCTATAGTACCTAGTGGAGCTTCTACGGGTGAACATGAAGCAGTAGAATTACGTGATGGAGTTAAGTCGAGATACTTAGGAAAAGGTGTTGAAAAAGCAGTATCAAATGTTAATGAAATAATCGCACCTGAAGTTTTAGGAATGGATGTAACTCAACAAGTTTTAATTGATAAAATGATGATTGAGTTAGATGGAACAAAAAATAAAGCTAAATTAGGAGCTAACGCTATATTAGGTGTTAGTATGGCAGTTGCACGTGCTGCGGCTGATTATGTTGGATTACCTCTATATTTATATTTGGGTGGATTTAACGCAAAACAAATTCCGACGCCAATGATGAATATTATTAACGGTGGATCACACGGCGATAATAATGTTGATTTTCAAGAATTTATGATTATGCCAATCGGAGCCCCAACTTTTAAAGAAGCTTTAAGAATGGGTGCAGAAGTATTCCATAATTTAAAAGCAGTTTTAAAAGGTAAAGGATATAATACATCTGTTGGTGATGAAGGTGGATTTGCTCCAGATCTTAAGAGTAATGAAGAAGCTTTAGAAGTTATTATGGATGCTATTAAGAAAGCGGGTTATGTACCTGGTAAAGATGTAGTGCTTGCAATGGATGTTGCTAGTAGTGAATTTTATAATAAAGAAAAAGGTGTTTATGTATTAGCTGGTGAAGGTGGAAAAGAATTAAATTCTCAAGATTTAGTTGATTTCTATGTAGAACTTGTTGCTAAATATCCAATTATATCTATTGAAGATGGTCATGATGAAAATGATTGGGCTGGATGGAAATTAATGAATGCGAAACTTGGTAAAAAAATCCAAATAGTTGGAGACGACTTATTCGTTACAAATACTGAAAGATTAGCTCGTGGTATAGAAGAAGGTAGCGCCAACTCAATCTTAATTAAACTTAACCAAATTGGTACTTTAACTGAAACATTTGAATGTATCGAAATGGCTAAAAAAGCTGGAATGACATGTGTAATCTCACATAGATCTGGTGAAACTGAAGATTCGATTATTGCTGATGTAGCAGTTGCATCAAATGCTGGACAAATCAAAACAGGATCATTATCAAGAACTGATCGTATTGCTAAGTATAATCAATTACTTAGAATTGAAGATGAACTTGGAGAAACAGCTTTGTTCTTAGGGAAAAAATCATTCTATAATTTATAATAGTTTTAAATCAAATTAAAATCAGATATTAATTTATCTGGTTTTTTTGTTTGAATAAATGGCAAATAAGTAATA
>CBDUWI010000141.1:0-4325 GCA_965370885.1 uncultured bacterium
AACTTGTTTTCAATTTTTGTTTAATGATTAAGATATTACCATCGGTCCTTTGTTTTTTTCGTTTGGTTGATTTAATAGTATTTCATTGTTTTCTGAATATTCTGGAATATTTACTCCGGCCATTAATCCTATTTCTTTACTATAACCACCAGCTGCGTTAACTACTTTATTAGTTATTACTTCTCTTTTGTTTGTGATAACTTTTTCAATTTTTTTCTTCTTAACGATTATCTCGTTAACTTTTTCTTCAAAGAAAAACTTAACTCCTAATCTTTTAGCTGCTAAATAATAAGCATCAGTCATTGTGAAAGGATTTAAATGTCCATCAGTGTTACAAAATGTTGCACTTACGACATTATCAATATTCAAATGAGGAACGATTTCTTTAGCACCTTCTGGTGTTACTTTGATTACTGGTATTCCTAAGCTTTGTTGTAATTTAACATTTTTTTCAAATTGAATATCTTCTGCTTCTGTAGTAGCTACAATTAAATAACCTGCTTGATTAAATTCTATATCTCTAGGGTACTGTAATTCTTCTTGGGCTTTTTCAAAGAATTCAACACTTTTTTTAGCCATAATACAATTATATTTAGTACCCCATTGTTGTCTTATTCCGGCGCCGCAACGTCCTGTTGCTCCACCTGTTAAATAGTTATCATCAAAGACGACGGTATCTTTCACACCTTTTTTCGCTAAGTTATAAGCTATTGCGACACCACTAATTCCTGCTCCGACGATTACAATATTAGCTTTCATTTTTTTTGAGCCTCAACAATCGCTTTTAATTTTACTCCAGCGAATAATGGTCTAACTTTTTGAGTTGGCACCTCATTTACAGGTGTGTTTGTAAACTTAGCAATTTCTTTTTGAACTAGTTGACCACATGTATTACCTTGGCAAGTTCCCATCCCTACTCTTAATATTCTTTTGATCTCTTCGAAAGAAGTATATCCTTCTTCCATTAGGTTATGAAGATCTTCAAGTGTAACATCTTCACAACGACAAATTATTATATCTTTTTTATTCATATTTGTCTCCTTATCGTAATGAAATCATAAATAAATTCTTTCGGAACTAGCACTTGAACTAGGGCAGTTTTATCTTGTTTTTTAGTGAGTGATACTTTTTCAATTAAAACCTTTGTAATTATTTCTCCAGTTCTATTAACACCACTCCATATTTCATCTACAATTGGTAATGGTCTTAACTCATAAGGAATTTTAAATCGTGCGCTTTTTTCATCGAGAGTTTGAACTGTGAATATCGCAAGCCCAGGACAGTTATAAACACAAATCCCGCACCCTGTACATTTAGCAAAATCTACTACTGGGGGAACGTTTATATCTTCCCCTATCTGAATAGCGTCAAATGGACAACTTGTTTCACAAGGGTTACATGGTATTTCTTCATAACATTCAACTATTGCTTTTGGTTTATTTAATGATTCTTCATCTTGAAATCTTGATAAAATCAAGTCTTTACTAGGTACACCGGTTATATTTAACATGACTTCACCTCGCAATTTCTTGTAAACCAAGTCTTGTTTTTTCTCCAAATGGTCCACTTCTTAGATTTTCTAATTGAGCTTTAAAATCTTTATATAGTTCTTTATAATTAGGATGTTTTTTCCCTAATTTCTTACCGACTACTAACCCTGTTAAATATCCTTCAACTATGGCGCTACTCGCTTCTTCAACGCCACAAACATCTCCAGCTACAAAGACGTTTTTAACACTTGTTTCATGATTTTCATCAATCAAGGGAACAAGTCCTCCTAAGTAACTAACATATTTCATTTTTACATCAATCATACTTAATAAATTAGATAATGGACTAAGTCCAACACTAATACATAATACATCGCATTCTATTTCTTCTTCTGATCCTTCTATTTCATTCCAGTTATAATCTAATTTATTAATAACAATTTTCTTTAAAAAGTCTTTTCCAATTGCTTTTTTAATTGAATGAGAAGTCTTAATATCAACACCCAATCTTTTTAGTTTTGAAGCATGAACTTTATAACCACCAATTGTATCAGCAGCTTCTAATACGCATATAACATTTACTCCTGCTTGCATTAATTGGTAACTTACGATAAGTCCAATATTACCACTACCAACCATAACAACATTTTGTCCAGGTAATACACCATGAACGTTCATTAAAGTTTGAACTGCACCGGCTCCATAAATTCCTGGTAAATCATTATTTTCAAAAGCTAGTACTTTTTCTGAAGCACCTGTAGCGATAATAATCGCTTTTGTTTTTACCTTAATATATTCTTCATTTTGCAGTAGTGTTACTACTTTGTCTTTATATAATCCAACGACAGTAGTATTTGTCATAATCTCAATCATCTTTGGAAATTTAAGGACATCATTAACTAATATTTTAGCAATGTCTATACCTCTAGTTTTCGCATATTGTTTTTCGCTTCCGAAAAACATATGCGTCTGTTTTACTAATTGACCACCAATTTTAAAATCGCGTTCTACGATTAAAGATTTAAGCCCTGACTCGGCAGCTGTTTTTGCTGCACTTAATCCCGCAGGACCTCCACCAATTATTACTAAATCTTTTTCAATCATAGAGATCACCCTTATTAAGTTGTGTTTTTACATCCATGTTTTCTTTGAGTAACATGACACAAGTTTTTACATTAGGTTTCCCGTTAACTATCATATTACACGATGAACAATTCCCTATAGCACAATAAAACCCACGTGGTCTTTTGAGTTCTATACTGTGACTTAATACTTTAACGCCTAAAGCATGCAAAGCGGACGCTATTGTGTCCCCTTCATAACCGAATACTTTTTTCCCATCAAACAAAAAAGACAATTTTTTCTTTTCTGTGAATGTTAAAATGGGATGTTCTTTAATTCGCATCCTATCACCTCGTTTATTGTCGGTCTAATTATAACATAAAGCATTTTCATTTATAATAAAATCTCAAAAAAAAGTGCAAATAAATGCACTTTTACTTTTGATGTACGATTTTACCATCAATTATAACTGTTTCTGTTCTTGTCATAATCTCAAAAATTGGTCCGTCCCAAATAACGATATCAGCATCTTTTCCAACTTCTAAAGATCCTACTCTATCTTCAATTCCGTTTACTTTGGCAGCGTTAATTGTTAATGCTTTTAAAGCAGTTAATTCACTTAACCCTTCTTTGATGAATAAAGCAGCTTGAACTAACATTGTATCTAATGTAATAACTGGATGATCTGTCATTATTGCGAACATTATATCATGATCTTCTAATACTTTTGCTGATTTAAAAGACTTTTTATTTAATTCATATTTAGATGCCATACCTAATGTTGGTCCTAAGATTAATTTAATATTTTCTTTTTTTATTTGCTTAGGTATTAAATAAGCTTCTGTTGCATGTTCAATAGTTGTATTTAAATTAAATTCTTTTGAAATTCTAATTGCCGTCATTATATCATCAGATCGATGAGCATGAATCTTAACTATCATGCCATCAAAAACTCTCATTAATGAATGAAGTTTCATATCAAATGCTGGTTCTTTAGCATCCTTTTCTTTATTATTAAAAGCATTTAATTTTTTATGATAGTCTTGAGCTTTAAATAACCATTCACGCATTAAAGCAGCACTTGCCATTCTTGTTCCCGGGTTTTTATTATTTGTACCGTATACTCTTTTAGGGTTTTCCCCTAAAGCCATTTTCATTGCTGTTTCTTCTTTAATAACCATTTCTTCTACAGTATCACCAAATGTTTTAATAGCAGTAAAAGTACCGCCAATTACATTGGCGCTACCAGGTCCGGTATTAACTGTTGTGATACCTGCTTTATAAGTATATTCAAATGCCATATCCTTAACATATAAACTATCAATACCACGAAGCTCAGGATAGATTGGTCCACTCATTTCATTAGTATCATCACCTTCAAAACGGATTCCTTCTTCCATTACGCCAATATGACAATGAGGATCAACTAACCCTGGAGTTACAAATTTACCTAAGGCATCAATTACTTTAGCATCTTTATATTTAGATAAATCAACATCTTTACCTACTTCTAAGATCTTTTTCCCTTCAACAACGATACTACCGTTAACATAGTTATCTTTTGCCATTGTGATTAAATTAGCATTCTTTATTATTAACATTTTATCTCTCCCTTCATTTTCTCTAATTTTATTATACATTATTAGATAAATAAAAAAACAGATAATTATAAAATAATTGTCATATTAAAATTTACTCAAAAAAAAGGACATTTTTGTCAATGTCATTAAGTTAAGAAAAAGAAGATTGATCTTCTCACACATGTTGTGAGGG
>CBDUWI010000142.1:0-4303 GCA_965370885.1 uncultured bacterium
TTAATGGTTAAGTTAATGATTGAATCTAGTAATTAATTAGTTATTTTAAATATAAAAGAGGCAGTAAGATTATATCTTATTGCCTCTTTTTAATATTTTAATTATCTATTTTTATAGTATTCGTCAAGCTTGCCTTCTTTAATGAACTCTATCATTGCATCACATGCATCAGGTGCAAATTGAACTTTTCTATATAGATCTAATTCTTTAACAAGAATCAAGATTAGACAAATAATATTTAAGTGAATTGAGTTTAATAAATGACCCAATATGTTATAATAGAGTTACACAAAAAAAGGATGTGATAGTTTGACAAAACTAGAAATACTTAAGCAGCTACATTTCGATAAAGCTCATATTTCATTAAATCCATATTTTTTTGGCAATGATTATGAAGAAAAAGGCGTGCTAGTTTTAATGAAGCTAAAAGAGGGTTCTGATTTAGATTACTTAGATATCGAAAATATTTGTTTTCAATGTCCAGTTATTGAAGGTCATCCAGAATTGATCATGATGATTTTGTTTTTATTTGATAAGGATAATAAAATTTATGATTATAGTATTGCTTCGAGCCAGTACAAAATAACTAGAAGTGATATTTTAAAATATGAAAAATTGATAGGACAAATTATAGACTAGAGGTGAGAAGATGCTTAAATTAACAAACGTTTCAAAGTACTATCATAGTAATGACGTAGTAGCTATGGGTTTAAGAAAAGTTCATTTGGAATTTAAACTTGGCGAGTTTGTAGCTGTTACAGGAGAATCGGGAAGTGGAAAGAGTACATTGCTTAATGTCATAAGTGGATTGGATACTTATGAAGATGGAGAAATGTATATAAACGAAGAAGAAACATCTTATTATAGTATCGAAGAATGGGAAGCGTTTAGAAGACAATATATAGGTTTTGTTTTTCAAAATTATAATATAATTGATTCTTATACTGTGCTTGAAAATGTTATGATTGCACTTACTATTCAAGGATACGATAAGATTAGTAGGAAAAGTAGAGCTCTTGAATTGATAGATAGAGTTGGTTTGTCAAGTCATATTCATCATAGAGCAAGTAAATTATCAGGTGGAGAAAAGCAAAGATGTGTAATTGCTAGAGCTTTGGCAAAAGATTGCCCTATAATTGTTGCTGATGAACCAACAGGTAACCTTGATAGTGAATCAAGTAAAAAGATATTAGCTTTACTTCAAGAGATTTCAGAGGATAAATTAGTAATTGTAGTTACTCATAATTACGATGAAATTAAAGATTATGCAACTAGAAAGATTAGATTATTTGATGGTGAAGTAGTCGAAGATAAAATAATAAAGAAATCAAAAGAAGTAACTAAAGAAAATACAATACCAAAATTTTCAATGAGCAATCTAAATCTAATTGGTATTTCACTTAGAAATCTTTTTAGAACTCCAAAAAGAACAATTTTTACAGCCATTGTTTTGATGTTTGTTACAATTGTTTTTACTTTTGCATACGGCGGATATGTCAGTGGAACTGAAAGCTCAGGATATTCAACTCAAAGTAGTTATTTTGCTAATGTTACTGAATCGAGAATAATTGTTAAAAAGTATGATGATTCATTTTTTACTTCAGAAGAGATAGAAGAAATTAGAGATATAAATTTAGTGAGAACAGTTATAGAAAACGACGTAATTTTAGATATGATTATTTTCGGATATGTCAATCATGATTACGGGTATAGAGAGTCATGGTTATTTGTTAATCCTGCAAGGATGTTAAAGGATAACCAATTACTTGAAGGTGAATTACCGTCAAGTAAATATGAAGTTGTTATTGAGGATAAAATAGAGGCAAGTGTCGGGGACACTATTATTATCTATTTTGATTATAATTACGGTGTAGTTGATAGCAGTGGGGAAGAATATACAATTACGGGAATTATTGAAGGTACACCAACTAATTATTGGCACAGCGAGAGTAACGCATATTTTCATGATGATTTTGTTAATGATGATGAAGTTATCCTTGAAGCTTATTTTAACAATAGTATTCCAATAACATCTCTTGCTTTATTATATGATGGGAATGCATTTTGGCAGACAACTAGGGAATATGAGTTTTCATTAGAAAAATCTAAAACAGTTGTAATAGATAACGCTCTTAATGATTTTGAAATATTAGTTGAGGGTTCTATATCGCAAATAATTCTTTGGGAAGTGTTGGGAGATCCATCTGGTGATATGGAATTTATTTCAAGCTTTGATTTTGAAATATCTAGCGAGAGTTCTTTTGAAAGTAAAGTAGTTGATATCAAAATCATTGGCTACTCTGCATCAGGGTTATTAGAAATGAATCAAACAACTTTGGATGCTCTACTTGATCAAGAAGCCTATCAAATAGGAGTTCTTGTCTTTGATTCTTACGATGCAGATAGAGTAATTAAAGAACTAGATGATTTAGGATATTTTACAATATACCCTGATGGAGTTGTAGATTTATTTGCCACTATGGAAATAATTGGAACAATAATCTCCCTTGGATTTTTATTAGGTTTTCTAATGATAGTAAGTTATTTTATTGGTTATTTAGTTTTGAAAAATATCCAATATTCCAAGATAAAAGATTACTTAATTTTTAGATCTATTGGAGCAAGTAAAAGAGATTTAAATAGAGTTACAGTTTTCGAACTTATCTTTACTTCTGCATTTGCTTTTATATTAACAATGGGAGTTTTGGTAATAAATGAAAACTATACTTCTATAATGGGATTGTTTTTTACAGACAAAATATATGTAACTTATTTACCGAGATATTTGCGCTATTTTACGGTTAATAGCTATATCTTTATATTCTTCTTATTAGTTGTATTATCACTATTACTAGGAAGAAGATTTAATAAGAGAATTTTTGGTAAATCTGTTATTACTTCATTGAAGCAAGAGTAGGTGAAATTATGATAAAATTAAATAATTTAAATAAATATTTCAACCGTAAAAAAGCAAACGAAATCCATGTTATTAATGACATTTCTTTAACTCTTCCTGAAAAAGGATTAGTAGTTTTATTAGGTCCTTCAGGCAGTGGCAAGACAACGCTTCTCAATGTCCTTGGAGGATTAGATAAAGTCCAAAATGGGTCTATTGAGTTTGACGATAAAATAATTGATAAATATCGTTCTAAAATTTGGGATGAAGTTAGAAATAAAGATGTCGGTTATGTTTTTCAAAATTATAATTTATTAAATAATTTAACTGTTTACGATAATATTGCTATTACTTTGAATATGATTGGTGTTATTGATAAAGAAGAAATCGATAAACGAATCGATTATATTTTAGGTAATATTGGTATGGGGAATTACCGAAAAAGAAGAGCTTCACAGCTAAGCGGGGGACAACAACAACGTGTTGCGATAGCTCGCGCATTAGCGAAAAATCCTAAGGTAATAATTGCTGATGAACCAACTGGTAACCTCGATTCTAAAAATACAGCTGACATAATGAATATTATAAAAAATATTTCAAAAACAAAATTAGTCGTTTTAGTAACACATGAAGAAAACCTAGCTGATTTTTATGCTGACAGAGTTATCAAATTAAAAGATGGAGTTATAATTGAAGATAAAATAAATGATTCATCACAAGATTTAGATCTTAGACATGAAACAGATATATATTTAAAAGATTTAAATCAGTTATTAAATTTGGAAGATGAAAAAACAAATCTTTCAGTTTATTCTGATGAGTTGATTGAGCCTGATTTCAATGTAAAATTGATAGTGAAAAATAAAACAGTATATTTAGATATTGATTCTAAAGATTATAAAAAGATTCAATTATTAAATAAAGATTCAGAAGTTAATCTTTATGATCGCCATTTTGAAGCGATAAAGAAAAGCGAAAGCAATGGCTCTGATTTTGATTTAAGTTCAGTTACAAGTGAAGAAAAAACAATTAATAAGCGTAGCGTAATTACTGTTAAAGAGTCTTTAAAGATAGCTTATAAGAGACTCCAAAATAAATCTAAATTTGGGAAACTCTTATATTTAGGATATGTAGCAAGTGCTGTTCTAATAGCTATTGCAGTAGCAGTATTATCAAATATATACTATATAAGTCCTAAAGAATATCTAGCGTGGCCAAAAGAGACAATTGAGATTCAATATGATGATTATACTTTTGATGAATTATTGGAATTTGAAAACGAAGATTCAATAGATTATGTCAATTTTGCACCGTTCTTTACTGGAATTAGTATTTCTTTACCAAATTTATACCAATCTGATGATAACTCTTTTACACTCAGACGACCAGGTGTAGTTAGTGACAATT
>CBDUWI010000143.1:0-4298 GCA_965370885.1 uncultured bacterium
TATGCGAGGGCGAACGCTCAATGATTCGGTCATAATTCTCGATGAAGCACAAAACACAAGTATTGGCCAAATGAAATTATTTTTAACAAGATTAGGATTTAATTCAAAAATGGTAGTAACTGGTGATGTGACACAAATAGATTTACCGAAAAGAATTGAGAGTGGATTAATTCACGCAATAGATATATTAAAAGAGGTGGCAGGGATAGATATAATAAAGTTTAAAACTGTTGATGTTATTAGACATCCGCTAGTCCAAAAAGTAATAGTTAAATATGAGGATTATGAAAACGAACATAATTAATAAATATAATGAAATTGATTATTCACCTCTGATTAATAAAGTATTATCTATAGCTGAAAATCATTTACAATTAAAAGATAAACAAATTAATATAATTTTAACAACTAACGAAGATATCAAAAATCTCAATAAAACGTACCGTTTCATTGATGATATCACTGATGTCTTAACTTTTCCTGACGGTTATTTAAATAACTTAGGGGATATCTTTATAGCAATACCAAGATGTGAAAGTCAAGCGAGTGATCTTAAACATTCATTCAATCGCGAATTAGGATTCTTAGTAGTTCACGGTTTCCTTCATTCACTTGGTTATGAACATAAAACAGAAAAAGAAGAATTAGTTATGACAACTCTTCAAGAAAAAATATTAGAGAAAGCAAAACTTAATAGGTAGGTGTAAAAATGGAAAAATTATACAAAATAGCAAAAGCAGCATTACCTAATTCATATTCAAAATATTCAAATTTTAAAGTAGCTGCAGCCTTAAGATTAAAAAATGGCGAAGTAATTACAGGCGTTAATATTGAGAATGCATCTTTTGGTTTAACAAATTGTGCTGAAAGAAGCGCATTATTTACAGCATATAGTAAAGGGATTAGAAAAGATGATATTAAAGAAATATTGATTACAACGGAACAAAGAGACTTTATTTCGCCTTGTGGCGCATGTCGCCAAGTCATGAGTGAATTAATGCCTAGTGGCTCACTGGTCCATCTAGCGAACAATAAAGGCGAAATTAAGACTATCAAAAATAAAGATTTATTGCCTTATGCATTCACTGAGGACGATTTATAATGTTTAAATCAGGTTTTATTACGATAATAGGGAGACCTAATTCGGGAAAATCAACATTCTTAAATAAAGTATTAGGTCAAAAAATTACAATAACATCTGATAAACCCCAAACAACAAGAAATAATATTCAAGGTATTCATACAACTGAATCTTCACAATTAATATTTATTGATACTCCCGGTATTCATAAACCAATTCATAAACTAGGAGAATTTATGACTAAAGAAGCAATCAACACTTTAAACCGTGTTGATTTGATTATGTTTATGACAGATGCAACAAAACTTTTTGGTAAAGGCGATCAATTCATTATTGAACACTTAAAAAAAGTAAAAATTCCTGTTTTCTTAATTATTAATAAAGTTGATTTAATTACTGACATCGTCGCTTTAAAAAATAACATCGATAAATTTAAGGAAAGTTTTAATTTTAAAGGCATTTTTTCAATTAGCGCTTTAAGAGGAGATAACGTAGATAAATTGCTTGTCGATATCGAAAATGAGCTAGAAGAAGGTCCGAAATATTTTCCTGATGATCAAATTACAGATCATCCAGAAAAATTCATTATTAGTGAATTGATTAGAGAAAAAGTACTAGAACTTACAAGAGAAGAAATCCCTCATTCAGTTATGGTGTTAATTGAGTATATGCAAAATGATGATAAACTCCCGCATTTAATAAATATTCATGCTTCAATTATCGTTGAAAGAAAATCACAAAAAGGTATTATAATTGGAAAAGGTGGCCAAATGATCAAACAAATAGGCACTTTAGCGAGAAAAGATATCTTACATTTACTGGGATCAAAAGTCTATTTAGATTTATATTGTAAAGTGGAAAAAGATTGGCGAAATAAAGATTTCCATTTAAGAAATTTTGGTTATAAAGAAGAATTTTAGGGTGTGTTAAAATGGAGCTTATTGAAGCAATTGTCTTAAAATCATTAGATTATAAAGATAGCAGTAAAATTCTTTATCTTTATACGGAACAAGGAAAGATAAGTGTTATCGCTCATGGAGTTAAAAAAATGAATAATATTAATCGTTTTCTTAGTCAAAATGGAAACTTAATAAAATTATCATTTTCTAAAGGAGATTTTCCCTCATTAAAAGAAGGGGAATTATTGAATGATTTTCCTAATATTAAAGAAAACTTATTGGCTTATACTTATTTGAATCACATTATGGAGTTAGTTAATAATACGATATCAACTGATTCAGAGCATAAAAAAATGTTTCATTTTTTAAAAAGACTATTTATACTTTTTAACAATTTTCAAGATCCAGAAATTCTTAGTTTTACATTTGAGTTAAAACTATTATATTTTTTAGGATATGGTTTAAATTTTAAAAACTGTAATATATGTGGTGAAACAAATAATTTAGTTTTTAATGTTGATAGTGGCGGTTTAGTTTGCAAAGAACATCAATCATCATTTGGGCAGTCTTATAGTGCTGATATTTACCTACTGTTGAGCAAGTTATACTATCTTGATATTGATGACTTTGAAGCAATTGATATTCCCGCTAATGAGAGAGTAATTATCAGAAACATCATCGATATATTAATTGATCAATATATAAGTTTTAAAACAAAATCACGCACAATATTAAAACAATTACAAAAATACTAAAAGAGCTTGCCTCTTTTTTTTGAATTTGTGGTATAATATATACTGCATAATTATGTCCAAATATGATTCTTGGAGGATTAATATGAGTAAAATCAAAATGGAAGATTTAGTGAACTATGCTAAAAATTACGGATTCGTTTTTCAAGGAAGTGAAATTTATGGGGGTCTTGCGAATACATGGGATTATGGTCCTTTAGGTGTTGAATTGAAAAACAATATTAAAAATGCTTGGTGGAAGAAATTTATCCAAGAAAACAACTTAAATGTTGGCTTAGATAGTTCAATCTTATTAAACCCTAAAACTTGGGAAGCAAGCGGTCATATTGGTGGATTTAGTGACCCATTAATCGATTGTAAAAAATGTAATACCAGACATCGTGCCGATAAGTTAATCGAAGATTTTAGTGATAATCTTGAAGTAGAAGCTTGGTCTAATGAAAAAATGATTAAATTCATAGTCGAAAATAAAATTGTTTGTCCAACTTGTGGTGAACTTGATTATACTGACATTAGACAATTTAATCTAATGTTTAAAACTAGCCAAGGTGTATTAGACGATTCAAATAATGATCTATATTTGCGTCCTGAAACTGCTCAAGGTATTTTTCTAAATTTTAAGAATATTCAAAGAACAGCACGTAAAAAAGTTCCTTTCGGAATTGGCCAAATTGGTAAATCATTTAGAAATGAAATAACTCCTGGTAATTTCATTTTTCGAACTAGAGAATTCGAACAAATGGAACTCGAATTTTTTTGTAAGCCAGGAACAGAAACAAAATGGTTTGATTTCTGGAAAAAAGAATCACACAATTTCTTATTATCATTAGGGATTAACGATGAGAATCTTAAATTAGTTGATCATTTACCAGAACAACTATCGCATTATTCAAAAGCGACTACTGATATCGAATATCAGTTCCCTTGGGGATTTGATGAATTATGGGGAATTGCTTCAAGAACTAATTATGATTTATTACAACATCAAAACCATTCAAAACAATCATTAGAATATTTAGATCCTGATACGAATGAAAAATATTTACCTTACGTTATTGAACCTGCTTTGGGAGTAGAAAGGTTGTTCTTAGCCATATTGTTAGAAGCTTATTCAGTTGAAAAACTTGCTAATGGTGAAGAAAGAATTAATTTAAAGCTTCTCCCAAGTTTAGCACCATATAAAGTTGCTGTATTACCATTAATCAAAAAATATCATAAGGAATTAGCAGATGAAATGGTAACTTATTTAAGTAAATTCTTTACAGTTACATATGATGATTCCGGTAAAATTGGAAGAAGATATCGTCGCCAAGACGCTATTGGAACGCCATTTTCATTAACGATTGATGATTTATCAATTAATGAAGATAAATTTACTATTAGAGACAAAGATACTATGAAACAAATTACTTTATCGAAAGAAGAAATAATTCCATATTTAACTAAGAAATTATACTATTAGGTGATTAAATGGCAAAAATTAGTGATGAAGTTTTAAATGAAATAAGACAAAAAACCGACAGTGTTGATGTCATATCTGAAAGAGTCTCTCTTGTAAAAAAAGGG
>CBDUWI010000144.1:0-4279 GCA_965370885.1 uncultured bacterium
AGGTAGTAGCGATTACATAAACCCCTAAAGTGTTGATATACATAGCAATCTTTAAACTATTGAAATGGTCTTCATCATAAGAATAAAAAACTAAATTAATTATAAGTAAAACTGCGAACATTGTTAAAGTTGGGAACAAAACATTAGATTCAACTTTTAACAACAATAAATAATACAAAACTGCTCCAGCTAAAAGAAAGACAATTGAATTAACGATTAATGTCTTTCTTTTCAAATGTGTAAGTTCTAATTTTTCTTTGTAAATATCTACTTGTGAATATTGATACTTAGTCGACTCTTGTTTCACAAAATCACCTCTATAAAGGGTTACTTTTAATTTTTCCGTAAATTCTCGGATATTGTTTGTTGGTTAATTTTACCTTATCTATAATTATTAATGCTCTTTTTTGTTTTTCAATTTCATATTCTAACGTCTTAAATATCTTACCACCTAAAATTTCAATAACATTTGTGCTATCTTTTAACTCTTCCTTATAATTAGGACCTTTATATGAGATAAATAATCCACCCACTTTAACAAATGGTAAACAAAGTTCAGTTAAAATTCGTAAATTAGATACTGCTCTAGCTGTAACGATGTCATAGTGGTTCTTAAACATGTGTTCCTCGGCTCTACCATGAATCAATCTTACATCTATATTCAAAGCAAGAGTTAATTTCTCTAAAAAATCTATTCTTTTCTTTAAAGCATCTATTATTGTTATATCAAGATCACTATAAACTATTTTCAGAGGGATACTAGGAAATCCTGCTCCACTTCCAACATCAAGAAGTTTTTGATTTTCAAGTTTAACGCCCTTAACTAAGCACAAACTGTCATAAAAGTGTTTTATAAATACATCCTCGAAGTCTATAATAGTTGTAAGATTAATAACTTTGTTCCACTCTATTAACAACTCGTAATATTTTATGAACTTCTCATACTTTTCTTCTGAAATCGGAATTTCTAATTCCTTTAGTAAATTAATGAATTTTTCCTTCACGATTACCACCTAGTGTATATTTTACCATATTATAATTTAATTTAAAATAATATAAAAATAATAGTCTTCGGATAGACTATTATTTCTTTGATTTCAGATATACTAATAAAATAGATATATCAGTAGGATTTACACCGCTTATTCTCGAAGCTTGTCCGATAGTTAGCGGTTTTATTTTAATTAATTTTTCTCTTGCTTCAAGTGCTAAATTATTAATTAAAGTATAATCAATTTCAGCAAGTATTTTATAATCTTCCATTTTTAAGAGCTTACTTGCTTGTTTTTTAGCCTTATTAATATACCCTTCGTATTTAATATCTATTTCCACTTGTTCAAGTTCTTCATCGCTATATTTACTTAAATCTACCCAAAATCCTAAGTTTTCAATTTTAAGTTCTGGTCTTCTTAGTAAACTTAGAGAATTTATTTTCTCTTTTAAAACAGTAGAACCAATGTTAAGTAAATAATCGTTATTTTCTTTGTTAGGGTAAATTTCATAAGAACCTAATTTTTCTCTAACTTCAGCGATATTTTCCTTCTTATTTGAAAATATCGTATATCTATTTTTATCGATCAATCCAACTTTATAACCATATTCTCTTAATCTTATATCAGCATTATCGTGTCTTAATAGTAGTCTATATTCGGCTCGTGATGTTAGAAGTCTATAAGGATCAGTAATACCTTTTGTTACAAGGTCGTCTATCAATACACCAATATATGCTTCATTTCTTTTAAGAATTAAAGGCTCTTTTTTCACTAATTTTAAATGAGCATTAATCCCCGCCATTAGACCTTGACAAGCCGCTTCTTCATAACCACTAGTACCGTTTACTTGCCCAGCAAAGTATAAACCTTTATATTCTTTGCTTTCTAATGTGGGATACAGCATTCTTGGATCGATTGCATCATACTCTATCGCATAAGCGTATTTCACGATAACAGCATTTTCTAATCCCGGAATTGTTTTAATCATTTTATCTTGAATATCATTAGGCATAGAAGTAGAAAATCCTTGGACATAAATCTCATCGATAAACTGACTTTCTGGTTCTAAAAATATTTGATGTCTTTCTTTATCTTTAAATCTTACAATCTTATCCTCTATTGAAGGACAATATCTTGGCCCTACTCCTTCAACAACTCCGCTATACATAGCTGATTTTTCAATATTATCATTAATTAATTGATGCGTTAAACTATGTGTATATGTTAAATAGCACTTCCATTGGTCTTTAACATCTAAATAGCTAATATTATCAAAACTAAAATATCGAGGTACTTGGTCGCCTTCATGAATTTGTGTTTTAGAAAAATCAACTGATGATTTTTTAATTCTTGGTGGTGTTCCTGTCTTAAGCCTAATAATTTCAAATCCCAATTCTTTCAACTGCAAACTAAGTCCCATAGAAGCTTTTTGCTGATCTGGCCCACTTATAGTAACTTGATCTCCAACCAATATTTTTGCTTGCATATAAGTACCCGTAGTGATAATAACAATTTCACTTTCAAATATTGTCCCATCTTCGAGTATCACACCTTTTATGCGGGATTCTTCGACTAATAATCTATCTACGTATGCTTCTTTTACATCGAGATTTTTCTGATTAAGTATCGTATTTTGCATTTCTTTTGGATAAAGAACTTTGTCACTTTGAGCTCTTAGTGCTCTAACTGCTGGGCCTTTAGATATATTTAAAAGACGCATTTGAAGTTGGGTTTTATCAGTATTACGCCCCATTTCTCCACCTAGTGCATCAATTTCTCTTACAACTATACCCTTCGCTGGTCCACCAATTGAAGGATTGCATGGCATAGTTGCAATCATTTCAATATTCCCTGTAACTAATAACGTTTTATCATTTAGTCTTGCACTAGCAAGTGCAGCTTCACTTCCGGCGTGTCCGCCTCCAATAACAATAACTTTGTACATAATATCACCTTTATCCAAAGACATTGTATTACTAAAAGATGAAATAGTAAAGAATTTAACTATTAGAATTCTTTAAAAATTCACAATTCTATTATATAATGCTTGTAAAGAGGTGATACTATGGAAGACTATACTATTTTAATTATTGAGGATGAACCAACAATTAATAGAATTGTATCTAATTATTTTATTAAAGAAAAATTTAAAGTGTTAAGTGCTTTGGATGGCTTCAAAGGGTTACAATTGTTTTCCAAAAACAAAGTTGACTTAGTATGTCTAGACATAATGATGCCTAATGTTAATGGCTGGGATGTTGCAAAAACAATTCGAGAAACATCTAGTGTTCCAATTATTATGATGAGTGCTTTATCAGAAGAAGAAGACATCTTAAAAGGTTATTCTTTAAAAGTTGATGATTATATCACAAAACCTTTTAACCCAAAAATACTTGTAGCAAAAGCTGTAAATTTGCTTGATAGACTGAAAAATCAGGAGTTTGCTATGCAAACATCAGGAATTCTTAAAGTAAAAGGTATTACAATGGATTTGGATACTCATAAAGCATATATTGATAATAAAGAAGTCGATTTATCAAAAACTGAATATGACTTAATGAAATTCTTTTTAGAACATCAAGGAAAAATTTGTTCAAGAAACTTGCTATTGGATGAAGTTTGGGGGATTGATGTTTATGTTGAAGATCGCATAGTAGATACCTATGTCAAAAAAATTAGGAAATACTTAGGAGATAAGTCGTATTATATTAAGACTGTTTTCGGAGTAGGATATAGATTTGAAGCAATTGATGAATAAAATAAAGAAATTCTTTAAATCTACCCCAAAATTCTTTAAAGGATTTACTAATTTTTTTCATTCAAGATCCATTTCAACACAATTAATCCTTACTATTTTCTTAATATTTACATCATTTTTCTTACTTCAAACTATTTTGAACTCACAATTCTTTAATTATTATTTTAGTGAACAAGAATTTAGTGATATCCATGAAGATTTACTTGATTATGTTAAGGATATGGATGACGATATTGGTGATGAGTATTATGATGAGATTTATGCATTCACATCAGAGAGAAACGCTTACTCGGTTATTGTTAGTGGTAATTCACGTATTTTACAATCTTCTTTCACTGAGTACTCAATTATTGTCGAAGATACAGAAACAAATATTTTGTATACTGTACTAGTACCGAATAATGACTATGTATACACACTAGAAGAAGAACTTACTTTAACAATTTATGAATATTACGATTATTTTTATATTCCAGCGTTAAAAAATGAATCTATTGGTATTGATATATACTATGGCAATATCAGTTGT
>CBDUWI010000145.1:0-4268 GCA_965370885.1 uncultured bacterium
TGATTTAGATTTAATTCTAAAATAGCTTTTTATTATTATTTACCGATTTGAACAGCGCAAACTTTTAACTCAGGAATATCACAAGTTTCATCAAGAACGGTATTCGTTACCATGTTAGCACCTTCTGCGAAATGGAACGGCATAAACATTGTCATATCGCCAATTTTTTCCGTAATGTGCACTTCAGCTTTAGTTACCCCTCTTCGCGAAGATACACTAACTGAATCAAGATGTTCAATATTATAAAGTGCAGCTGTTTTACCATTGATTTCAATAAAGTTTTTAGGGACTATTTCATTAATTTCTTCATTCTTACCAGTCATAGAGATTGTATGGAAATGATATAATACACGACCAGTAGTTAAAATGATTGGATAATCATCATCAGGTAATTCTTTAGTTTCACTAAATATTACTGGTGTAAACAAACCTAAACCTCTTGAGAATTTATCTTTATGTAAATACTTAGTACCTGGATGTGTTTTATCTTTAACAGGCCATTGTAGTCCTACTTTGTCAATTCTATCATAGCTAACACCTTGATAAATTGGTGTTACTGTAGCTATTTCATCCATTATTTCCGCTGGAGTTAAAATACCTTGGTTATAACCTAATGTATTCATTAATTCTTGAATTATTATGTAATCAGGTTTACTATTTCCAATTGGTGCAATCGCTTTTCTAATTTTTTGTACCCTTCTTTCAGTATTTGTGAATGTTCCATCTTTTTCAGCATAAGAAGAAGCAGGTAATACTACATCTGCAAGCATTGCAGTTTCTGTCAAAAAGATATCTTGAACAATTAAGAAGTCTAAGTTTTCAAGAGAAGCTTTTACGTGAGTAGTATCGGGATCACTTACCATCGGGTTCTCACCCATAATATACATAAACTTAACATAATTTTCGTAAGCACCATTTAACATAAATGGAATACTTAGTCCAATTTTATTATCGAGTTTTACACCCCAAGCATCTTCAAATTTCTTTTGAGCTTCTTTGTTTGTAACTTTTTGATAACCAGGGTAAACATCAGGTAATCCACCTAAGTCACAAGCTCCTTGAACATTATTTTGTCCACGTAAAGGATTAATACCACTAGCTTCTTTACCAACATTACCACATAGCATCGCAAGATTTGCGATACTTTTGACATTATTTGTTCCATCTGAATGTTGAGTTATTCCCATAGCGTAATAGATTGCAGCTTTGTTTCCGCTAGCGTAAATTCTTGCGGCTTTTTTAATATCTTCCGGATTACATCCACAAATTTCCGCAGCCATCTCTGGTGTGAAATTTTCGATGATATCTTTGAATTTATCAAAATTTTCAGTTTTTTCATTTATATATTCTAAAGCATGTAAGTTTTCACTTAGTATTACATTCATCATCCCGTTTAATAAAGCAACATTAGTTCCTGGTTTTATTCTAATATACACATTAGCACCTTGTGCTAAATCTATTTCTCGTGGATCTACTACAATAATCTTAGCACCTTTCATTTGTGCTTGTTTCATAAATGATCCGATTACTGGATGAGTTTCTGTCGTGTTTGATCCGATAACGAAAATTACGTCATTATCTTTTACTTCTTTTATACTGTTTGTCATCGCACCGCTTCCTAGTGTTGTAGCTAGTCCTGCGACAGTAGATGCATGACATAGTCTCGCACAGTGGTCAATATTGTTTGTACCGATGACTGCTCGGAATAATTTTTGGAAAACGTAGTTCTCTTCGTTAGTACATTTAGCACTTGCTAGTCCGACAAATGAATCAGGTCCGGATGTTTTTTTAATTGAATTTACTTTACTTTTAATTAAAGAATATGCTTCATCCCATGAAGCTTCTTCAAATATTCCATTCTTTTTAATTAGGGGTGTTGTTAATCGATCATGATGATTAATAAATTTAAATGCGAATTTTCCTTTAACACAAAGCAACCCTTCATTTGGAGTAACAAAAGCAGGTTCAATTCTAACAATTTTGTTCTTTTTAACTACTAAATCAAATTGGCAACCTACACCACAATAAGGACAAGTAGTTCTTGTTTTAGTTGTTTCCCAACTTCTAAATATATTATCACTTTTCTCCATTAATGCTCCTGTTGGACAAACACTTACACAATTTCCACAACTAACACAATTGGAAAATTCCATTCCTTTATCAAATGCAAAAGAAATGAATGATTTATGGCCACGATCATTAATGCTTAGTACTTCTATACCTTGGAGTTCTTTACAGACATTAACGCATTTACCACATAATATGCATTTATCAGGATCTATATAGAAAAACTTATTTGAATTGTCAATAGCGAAATCTCTTTTATAGCCATCGTATACCGGTATTGAATCTAATCCATATTCATATGAATAATCTTGTAGTTTACAATCACCATTAGCGTCGCATACAACACAATCGTTTGGATGACTAGACCACATTAATTCTAAAATATCTTTTCTTGCTTTAATTACTTTGTCAGAATGAGTATATATTTCCATACCATCAACAGCGGGAGTAGCGCAAGATGCTGGTAACTGGTCAACACCCTCAACTTCAACTACACACATTCTACATGACCCATCACTTTCTAATCTTTCATCATAACAAAATGTTGGAATATCAATGTCTAGTTCTCTTGTGTATTCTAATATTGTTTTGCCTTCTAAAACAGAAATATTTTTCCCATTAATTTTTATGTCTATCATCTTCATCATCTTCACCTCTTAAAAAGTTATAATTACCGCAAAATTCAAAGATTTTAAAATTAAAATTATTATAAACCTAATCTGATTTTATACATATTATTAATTAATCCCGCTAATTCGGATTGTGAAAGAGTAGAAGTGTCGATTTCAAAATCAACATGGATAAGATTTTCTGTTTGGAATAATTTATCATCCATATTCAATCTTTTTCTTATATCTTCTAATCCATCACCACGTAAAATCATTCTATCTTCTCTAACAGGTTTTTTTGTTTTTAAATAGAAGATTACTATTTGTTCCATCTGTTTTTGATGAATACTATTAGCTCCATTTGGATCAACTATCAATACCTTATCTATTTCAGCATCTTTAAAAGCTGTTCCATAATATTTCCCATTGTATAAAGAAGTTTCAAGAAAGTAATGATTTGCTTGCTTATCTAAAAAATCATCAAGAGAAATGAAGTGATAATCAACTCCGTTTACCTCTTTATCGCGCAAATCTCTTGTTGTATATGTAATCATTTTTTTAAAATTATAATGCGCAATAAGTATTTTTGCTATCTCGGTTTTTCCACTAGCACTAGCACCTACCATTACTAACATTTTATCACCTCTAATTAGTTAAAATTGTAACAAATTATTCGAAAAATGAAAAGAGAAAAAGACAATATTATAAAAATTAAGGATATCTTAAAAATAGTGGAACAATTTGTCCCACTATTTTTTATAGATTATTTTATATTCGTGATCTAAAACGTCGATATATAAAATTTGATTAATTAATGAGTCTTTATCTAAAATAAACTTTATAAATTCACTAACCATTAAATTCCCAACTATCCCCGGGATAAATGTTGGACTTTTCAAAATGTCTTCCGTACCTTTTGTTTTGTCTTTATAGATATCTTTTAGCATATCAGAATTAGGTAAAATAATACCGACTTGTCCATACCAACCAGCTATTGCCCCATGGATTAATGGTTTATTGTGAAGTGAACAGTGTTTTTCGATTAATAACTTTGTTTTAATACTATCAACAGCATCAAACACTATATCTATATTCTCAAAAAGAGTTTTATCAACAAAATCGGTAAATCTCATTTTATGTGTTTTGATATTAATTTTAGGATTAATATCTAATAATTTAACTTTTACAAAGTCTACTTTTGCGAGATTTAATGTTTTAGTAGTTGCGAATATTTGTCTATTTAAATTTGACATATCAAAAGAATCGTTATCGATTATAGTTATATTCATAACACCAAATCTAGCTAATCCACTAGCGATATATCCACCGAGTCCACCAACACCAATTATTAAAACATTTGTCTTACTAATTAAAGAAAATTCTTCATCATTCATTATACCCATATTTCTACTATATTGTTCCATTTAACCACCAGCCATTGGTGGGAAAAGATGGATTAATGAATTTTCTTTAGGTTTTCGATCTAACATGATATCAGGCGTGCTATCAAAATGATCTAAAATAATAATAGATATTTCAATTATCGGTATTTTTAGTTTTGTGACAATATCTCTTATTGTCATATTTTCAATG
>CBDUWI010000146.1:0-4265 GCA_965370885.1 uncultured bacterium
TTAGAAGTTACAATATCAGATCCTGCAGTTAGAGGTAATACAGCAACAAACGCAACAAAAGATGCAATAGTTGAAACAGGATTTAAAGTACAAGTTCCGATGTTTGTAAATGTAGGAGATAAAATCATTATAAATACAAGCACCGGAAAATATGATACGAGAGCTTAAGGAGTGAATCAAATTGGAATATGACGCCAGGTATTTACTGAGCATTGGAGATGTTTCAGGTTACACGTTTTTATTGATAGTAATATTATTAATTATTTCTAGTTTCTTTTCAATGAGTGAAACTGTTTTTTCTAGTGTTAATGTTATTAGATTAAAAACTTTTATTGAAGATGGAAAAAAAGGTAGTAAAAAAGCATTATGGATTACCGAAAATCACGATTTAACATTAACAACTATTTTAGTTGGTAACAATCTAGCTAATATCGCATTAGCGACTACTAGTGTTACTGTTTTTACGAATATTTTTGTTAATCAACCATCAATTATTAATTTAATGAATACTTTAGTTATGACAACAATCATCTTAATCTTTGGAGAAATTGTCCCTAAAAGTTTTGGGAAAAATAATGCAGAAATCATTTCTTTAAAAATTAGCCATTTAATGTATTGGGTAATAAAAATAATGAAACCAGTTACTTGGGTTTTCTTAAAAATAAAAAAATGGTTTATTAAAGATTTTGCTAAAGCAATTAGCGTAACTGGTGATGAACTAGAAACAATTATTGATGTAATGGAAGAAGAAGGCTCAATCGATGAAGATGAAGCTGAAATGTTACAAAGTGTTTTAGATTTAAGTGAAAGCAAAGTATACGAAATTATGACTCCAAGAGTAGATATGGTAGGAATAGATATAACTGATTCTATCGAATCAATTAAAGAGTTATTTTTTGAAAGTCATTATTCACGAGTACCAGTTTACGAATCAACAAGAGATAATGTTATCGGTATTTTATACGAAAGAGATTTTTTTACAAAACTAATAAAAGGTGGAGAAATTGATCTTCGTAGCATGATAAAAGAACCAACATTCGTTTCACGTTCAATGCGCGTTGATACTTTAATCGAAACACTGCAAAGAAATAATTCACATCTAGCTATCGTTAGCGATGAATATGGTGGAACAAGTGGTATCGTTACAATGGAAGACGCTCTCGAAGAATTAGTTGGTGAAATTTATGATGAACACGATGAAGTGCAAGATGAATTTATTAAAAAATTAAAAGAAAATAAATATGCAATAAACGCTGAGATTGATTTAAGTGATTTATTTGATGAATTGGATTTAGGTAATCCACCTGAATCTCATTATTCTAATTTATCAGGTTGGCTTTATGATATGCTTGAAGAAATACCTAACGTTGATGACACATATAGTATAGTTCAAGAAAAATTAAATTATAACCATGAAGAAGAAGAACCAAATAGATTATTATTAAAATTCAAAGTAAAATTAATTAAAGAACGCCGAATTAGTTTCGTGCATTTAACAATCATCGAGGATATATTGGACTAAAAGAGGGAAACCTCTTTTTATCTTTGGAGGAATAATTATGGAAAGAGTTCAAAAAGTAATTGCGAATAGCGGTTATTGCTCAAGAAGAAAAGCTGAGGAATTAATCGTCGCAGGAAAAGTTAAAATAAATGGTATAGTAACAACAGAATTAGGAACAAAAGTTTCTCCTAAAGACATCGTTATCGTTAATGGACGTTTAATTAAATCGGAAGAAAAAGTTTATTTTGTTCTTTATAAACCAGAAGGATATGTTAGTACTACCGATGATGAAAAAGGTAGAAAAACTGTTATAGATTTAGTTCGTAGTGAAAAAAGAATATATCCAGTTGGTCGTTTGGATTTTGACACTTCAGGTGTATTATTACTCACTAACGACGGCGATTTTACTAACTTGATGACAAGTCCTAAAAACCATATAGAAAAAGAATATCGCGTTAAAATATCCGGCTTATTAAGAAAAGAAGAATCGACGACGATTTGCCGTGGAATTAAGATTAATGGTCTTCTAACTAAAAAAGCGATAATCAAAGATGTTTCTTACAATAAGAGTAACTTAACGACATTAGTGACAATTATTATTTCTGAAGGAAAATATCATCAAGTAAAATTAATGTTTGAAGCAGTAAATCATCAAGTATTAAAACTTAAAAGAGTTCGTTTTGGTATTGTAACACTCGCTAATATGAAAATCGGTGAACATCGATTATTAAAGCCACATGAATTTAAACAACTAGTTAATTTAGTAAAATAACACTTTATCTAAAATAAAGTGTTTTTTATAAAAAAATATAATGTTGGATAAA
Organism: uncultured bacterium; assembly: GCA_965370885.1. Taxonomy (GTDB): domain Bacteria; phylum Bacillota_I; class Bacilli_A; order Izemoplasmatales; family Izemoplasmataceae; genus JAFGXW01. Next base: position 2,326 of record CBDUWI010000146.1, read on the forward strand.
AGATACGGAAAATATTATGATATTAACTTCTTTTTTGATATAATATTAAATGATTGTAAAGAGGTGAAACTATGGAATACATCCAAATCGCAATAGATGGCCCTGCTGGAGCAGGAAAAAGCACTATTGCTAAACTTGTCGCAAAAAATCTTGGCTATATTTATGTAGATACGGGTTCAATGTATCGCGCAATAACGTTAAAAGCAATGAAGCTAGGGATTGATTTACACGATGAAAGAGCATTTGATTTTATTGAAAATACAACATTTGAATTTAAATCTTACGCGCTTTATATGGATGGTGCCGATGTTTCACACAAAATTAGAGAAACTGAGGTATCTAATAACGTTTCTTTAATATCGGCTTATTATTCTGTAAGGAAAAGTCTTGTTATTTTCCAAAAACAATTCGCCACAAATAATAATATTGTAATGGATGGTAGAGATATTGGTTATAAAGTTTTACCTAATGCAAAATATAAATTCTATTTAACAGCTACAATCGAAAAGAGAGCTTTAAGAAGACACTTAGATAATTTAGAAAGAAATATTATTAGTGATATGACAGTTATCGAAGAAGAAATAAAGCGAAGAGACTATTTAGATACTACAAGAATGCATAGTCCTTTGAAACCTGCGATTGACGCAGTTGTACTTGATACATCTGATTTAAGTATTGAGCAAGTTGTTTCAATCATCACGAAGAAAGTCAGAGAGGAAGATTAACATGGATTTTAAAATGAAACAAGTAAAAGTAGGAATGATTGTTGAGGGAACAGTATTTAAAGTTACTGATGATTCTGTATATTTAGATATTCAAGCATTTACTGAAGGTGTAATTCATAAAAAAGCATTAACTTTTGAAAATGTCGAATCATGTAAAGAAATCTGTAAAGAAGGCGACGTCCTAAAAGCTAAAATACATCGAATTGAATTTGATAACCAACAAATTTTATTATCAAGACTTGACATTTTAAGAGAAGAAAATAAATCTAAATTTGCTGGTCTTGCAGGTAAAAATGAGATTTTGAAAGCAAAAGTAAAATCCGTTAATAGAGGCGGATTAGTTTTAACGAAAGACAATGTCGAACTATTTATGCCCTTATCACAAATAGATATAGTAGAAGTTAATCCTGAAGATTTCATAGGCAAAACGCTAGAATGTAAAGTTATTGAAACTGATGGTAGAAAAGTAGTTGTTTCAAGAAAAAGAATTCTTGAAGAAGAAAAAAGAAAAGAAAAACAAAAAGAGTTTGAAGCTTATGAAGTAGGACAAATTGTTGAAGGTAAAATATCAAGAATTGTTAACTTTGGTGCTTTTGTAACTCTTGGTTATAACGAAGGATTAGTTCATATATCACAAATATCTCATCATCAAGTTGCTAAAGTAGAAGATGAGTTAAATGTTGGCGATATCATAAAAACAGAAATAATTAGCTTAGAGAAAAGACGTATTGCTTTAAGTATGAAAAAACTACAAGAAACACCTTGGAATATTTTTGCTAAAGGCAATAAGGTTGGGGATAAAGTATCTTGTAAAGTAATTAGAAAAATGGCCAAAGGGATGCTTGTAGAAGTTTCTCGTGATGTTGTAGGGATTATTAATAGTAAAGACTATTCATGGAACCCATCAGAAAATTTAGCGGGTGAAGTTGAAGTTGGCAGTGTCTTAGAACTGCAAATATTAAGTATTGATCCAGAATCAAGAAAATTATCTTTATCTAAAAAACATCTTGATTATAATCCTTGGAATGATGTAACGCTTAAAGTTGGTGAAGAAACTTCGGGAATAGTTGAAGAAATCCAATCAAAAGGTGCATTAGTAAAAATTCAAGGAGTTAAAGCTTTTTTACCAATAGGTGAAATTAGTTCTGATAGAGTTAATCAAGTAGGTGATGTTTTAAAGTTTAATGAAGTAGTAAATGTTGTAGTACTTGAAGT